>JABDIQ010000312.1 GCA_013003655.1 Winogradskyella sp.
CGTTTTGATACATTTGGAACAGTAATTGCAAAATACACTAGTACAACAATAAAATATTGTTTTAAAAGTTACATTTGCAACACCAAATTATATGAACAGGACCATTTACATAATCGTTATTTTATTATGCATTAATATGGCGTATACTCAGAATGAATCTGCCTTTCAGGATGGCGAGTGGTTTAAATTTGAAATGAGTTACAGTGGCTTTATTAAAGCAGGTAATGCCACATTAGAGGTTAAACAAAAACCGTATAAAGGCAATAAGGTTTACCATGTTGTTGGTAAGGGCTGGACAACAGGTGCTATAAAGTGGTTTTTTAAAGTAAAGGACCGATACGAAAGCTATTTTGATATAGAAACAGGATTACCGTATAGATCAATTAGAAAAATTGATGAGGGTGGCCATACTAAGGATGTAGAAATATTATTTGACCAAAAGGCACAAAAAGCAGAAGTCAACGACAAGAAAAAGAAAACCATTAAGACATTTGCTACAGAAAAGAATGTACAGGATATGGTGTCGTCGTTTTATTACCTGCGTAACAATTATGATACAGATAAAATAAAGGTGAATGATATTGTTCAACTCAATATGTTTTTTGATGAAGAAAACTATATCTTTAAACTAAAATTTTTAGGCAGAGAAACCATAAAAACAGAATTTGGCAAAGTAAAGACTCTAAAATTTCGACCATACGTTATGGCAGGTCGAGTCTTTAAAGAACAAGAAAGTTTAACCTTATGGGTAAGTGCTGATAAAAATAAAATTCCGCTTAAGATCAAAGCAGATCTGGCCGTTGGTTCATTAAGAGCAGATCTTGAAGCATTTAAAGGGTTAAAACACCCATTTGAGATTCAATTTGAATAAGTATAACTATGTCTGATACGCCTAACTTTAATGATATAATAGAACAGCTTCACAAGAAGTATACAGACATTGACCAAGATACAGACGATCACCTTTTTGGATTACTGTACAGTAAGCCAATTACCTATTGGGATTATATTCAAACAGATGCGTTATTAAATCTTCAAATACAAAGAACAACGCTTCCAGACGAAATGGTTTTTATCGCTTACCATCAAATTAATGAGCTTATTTTTAAAATGATCTTATGGGAAATCGGTCAGGTAGCAGATAAAAAAGATCTTAATGTTACTTTTTTTGAGAGTAAAATTATGCGTATTAGTAGGTATTTTGATATGCTTACAACCTCCTTCAACATCATGAGAGAAGGTATGGAAGTTGAGCAGTACATGAAATTTAGATATACACTAACACCAGCTAGTGGTTTTCAAAGTGCACAATATCGCTTAATTGAATTTGCTTCAACCGAACTCATAAATCTTATAGATTACAGATTTAGAAAGAATATCGACAGAAATACACCATTTACGCACGCTTTTGAGCATTTGTATTGGCAAGCCGCCGGAAAAGATCATAAGACAGGCAAAAAATCGACCCTTTTAATTAATTTTGAAAAACGATATAAAGGTGATTTCTTAAGATTTATGGAAAAGTATAACACCAAAAATCTCTGGACACGCTTTAAAGAATTACCGGAAAAAGATCAGGCAGATGAAGATTTGGTAAAAGCCATGAGACATTACGATTACACAGTTAATGTTACATGGGTGATGGCGCACTACAATACCGCTAAGCACTATATAGATAGTGGTATAGGTGATGGTGAAGCTACAGGAGGAAGTGACTGGAAAAAATACATGCACCCTAAATATCAACGCCGTATATTTTTTCCCGACCTTTGGACTAGCAAAGAGTTAAAAGAATGGGGACAAAACATTTAAATAAGTAATACACTTGAAACAATTAATAGCAATAGCAGTTTTAAGCATCACAGTTTGGGGATGCAAAACGGAAAAAACCGAAACGTCTGAAGACCAAATTAATGAGATTGTTGAGGTGGTTGAAGAAGAAGAGTTGCGAGAATTTGGGTTTAATCTCAAGGATTTTATTGTAAAACGAGACACAATAAAAAAAGGAGATAGTTTTGGAAAAATCTTAGAGCGTAATAACATCACATATCCCCAAATTTTCAACATTGCAGAAAAAGCAAAGGACACATTTGATATACGAAAATTACAACTAGGCAAGCCCTACACATTATTATGTTCTAAAGACAGTTTAGAACAACCAAGATGCTTTATATATCAGCCAAACAAGGAAGAATACGTTGTTATTAATTTTCAGGATACCATCCATGCTTATACAAGCAGAAAGCCTATAAAATTTGTTGAGAAAACAGCAACTGGAGTTATTGAAAACAATATTTCCGAAACTTTAGAAGAGCAGGGATTAAGTGTTGCACTAGCCTATAAAATGGCAGATGACATCTACGCCTGGACTATAGATTTTAGACGACTTCAAGAAGGCGATAAATTTAAGGTTATCTATACAGATAAATATATTGATGACACCATTTATGCTGGTCTACATAATATTAAAGCCGCTTTATTTGAACATAAAAACGAGCAACTTTATGCCTTCGAATTTGAAACAGATAGTTTAAAAGGGATTATTGATTATTTTAATGAAGATGCAAAAAACTTAAGAAGGGCATTTTTAAAAGCTCCAGTAAAGTATAAGCGAATTTCATCACGTTATAATCTTAGACGACGTATTGCTCACTATGGGTATAAAGTTCGTCCGCATAGAGGAACTGACTTTTCAGCTAACATCGGTACACCAATTATGGCAACAGCCAATGGTACGGTCACCAAGGCAAGTTATACAAGAGGAAATGGCAATTATGTAAAGATAAGACACAACGCCACCTATGAGAC
>JABDIQ010000270.1 GCA_013003655.1 Winogradskyella sp.
CAATCAGAATCGATTAACTGCAGTTTTCTTCGTTAAAAGGTAAAATTTTATCGATAATCTGTATTTTAATTCAAATCCTTTCCCTATATTTGAAATGAGAATGAAAATGAATCCTGAATTTTAACACTATTCTACGATGAACACTAAAAAATTACTTTTTGCTTTTGCTGCCATGTTAGTTTTAGTTGCTGCGGCTTGTACCCCTAATACGGCCGAGGACGATCAATTATATGAACAAGGTCTGAAAAAGGGAGATGTTATTCTTAAGAAATAACTAGCAAGGCAAATTTCCAAATTATAGAAATTACAAACGGGGCTCAATAAAAAGCCCCTTTTAGCGTTACATCCATATACGATTTAACACGCAAATAATTTGGAAAAGAATCATAAAAATATAACGCGACGTAGATTTTACGTAGAATCAATAGGACTAATTCTTATAGTCTTAACTCCATTTTTTTTTAAAATTCATGATTATTTACCTGAAGATCGTGAGGCAACCTTGAACCTCTTTGGATATACTCTAGATCGAAATGGCTTTAACAATGTTAGTACATATGTTTGGTTTTTATTAAATAAAATCATTCCGTTATATTTATTAATCATTTGGTTCTTTACCTGTAAACACTGGTGGTATCATGTCATTCTGATCCCACTATGTATGTATGCTTTTCAACTATTTGAGGTCATCTATTCGGAGGACGATTACATCGAAACCGAGAATATCCTTTGGTTATTACCCGTCTGTATGGTAGTAATAACTTTTGTTTATTTCATCCGAGCTAAATTGTATGATAAATACGTTCATGGGATCGACCTGGAAGCCATGGAAGCTGAGCTACAGTCCTTCAAAGAGAAAGAAAGTGCTGACCATATATCGCAAACTGTAGATTCTGAAGGTTCATCTGATAAGATCGATCTTTCAGAAAAAGTTTCCAAAAGGACCTTGTCCAAGATGTTTAAGCAATTTCAGCATTCATTGAAAAATCTCTTTAATATTTCGCTCTGATCTCCAGTGTCGTTTTGCAAATACCTTACTTTTTATTCCCAAAAAACTCATAGATTGCCTAATGGTTTATCAATTTTATTCAATTTTTAGCAACCAATTCTTTCACGAATTTTGTTGTAATTTTGAGTAAAAT
>JABDIQ010000275.1 GCA_013003655.1 Winogradskyella sp.
GTATTACTCAACTCCCATACCTGCTGATCATTTTCTATGTCATAAAGAAACTGAAGATCTTCATTTTCTAAAGCACGCAAAAACACTAATTTACCTTTTAAGGTTGTCATTGTATTTCTCCTTTATATACAAACGTTGCAGGACCTATCAACCATATATCAGAGTAACTATCATTTTGTTTTGAAAATTTAACTGATAATTCTCCTCCAGGTGTTTCAAGCTCAACCTGTTTCTTATTAGTTTTATTTAGTGCACTCATAGCAATAGCAACAGCTGTAACTCCTGTTCCACAAGAAAGAGTTTCATCTTCTACGCCTCTTTCGTAGGTTCTAACCTTAAATTGCGTTTCATCAACTTGTTGAACAAAGTTTATGTTACAGCCATCTTTACCATATAAATCTGAGTATCTAATTAGTGCGCCTTCAGATTTTATGTTCAGCGCCTCAACATCATTCACTAAAGTTACATGATGCGGAGATCCTGTATCCAAATACACATAGGAATCATTAATCTTGACCGTATCAACGTCCTGCATTTGTAAATACACTTTTTCTCCTTCTAGTCTAGATTGATGCAAGCCGTCTATAGCTCTAAACACAGCATTTTCAGAAATGATACCTAGCATATTGGCAAATGCAGTAATACAGCGGCCGCCATTACCACACATTGTACTTTCATTTCCGTCTGAATTGTAATAAACCATTTTAAAATCAACTTCATCGTCATTCTCCAACAATATTAATCCATCTGCACCAATGCCAAATCGTCTGTCACAGAGCGCTGACACTCGTTTGGTATTATTTTTGTTGAATTGAGATGAACGATTATCTATGATGATAAAGTCATTACCAGTTCCTTGATATTTATAAAATATAGTACTCATATATTATGCAAATATAGGCATATTAGATATTAAAAAAGGGCTGTTAAAAAGCAGTTAAAGTTGAATTTAAAAATCAATAAATATTTAATTTTAAACGTTAGAGGTTAAATAAAAACTATAGCATTATGAAGAAGATTTTAACATTAGTATGTGTCTCTGCATTAGGAGGATTATTGGCAATAGGTGGTTATAAATTGTATATAGAGAAAGACAAAACCGATACCATTGTTACAACTGCGGACCAGTCCTCTTTCTTTGTTCCAACTTCATCTATTTATAATACAGCTAATTCCGTAAGTTCGGCTCCTAATTTTGTTGCTGCTGCAGAGCAAACTATTGATGCAGTTGTTCATGTTAAAAATACATCTATAATAAGTGCACCAATGAGTCTTCAAGATTTGTTCTACGGTAGAAGCTCTGAAAGAGCACAGATTGGTACTGGAAGTGGTGTTATAATTTCGCCTTCGGGCCATATTATCACCAATAATCACGTAATAAGAGGTGCAAGTGAAATAAGCATTACGCTAAATAATAACAAAACCTACACAGCAGAATTAATCGGTACTGATCAAGATACAGACATAGCCCTATTAAAAATTAATGCCGAAGAAGACCTTCCATTCATTACATTTGGCGATTCTGATAATGCAAAAATTGGCGAATGGGTTTTGGCTGTAGGCAATCCGTTTAATCTTAATTCTACAGTTACAGCGGGTATTATAAGTGCAAAATCTAGAGATTTAAGCGGTAGTGCCAAACAATCGTTTATACAAACTGATGCCGCTGTTAACCCTGGGAATTCTGGCGGAGCCTTAGTTAATACTAAAGGTGAATTAATAGGAATTAATACCGCTATTACCTCTCAAACCGGTTCTTATATTGGCTATTCGTTTGCCGTACCAAGTAATATTGCACGCAAAATAGTGAATGATATTATGGAGTATGGCAATGTACAGAATGGCATTTTAGGCGTTAAAGGAGGTGAATTAAATGCCAAAGCTGCAGAACAATTAAATATTGACATAACAGAAGGGTTTTATGTAAGCGAAGTTGAAGAAGATACTGGTGCGGCAATGGCTGGTATACGATCTGGTGATATCATTAAAAAGTTAGATGACATCGATATTCAAACTTTTGCTGATTTAAGAGGCTATCTCAATAGTAAAAGTCCAAATGATGTTATAAATGTTACCATTCTTAGAAATGGAAAAAATGTAGTACTTCCAGTAACGCTCATTAAAAATTCTACGTTTGTTCTAGAAACTATTGGTGTTGTTAAAAACGCATCAGATAAAGACTTAAAAAAATATAAGGTAAATCATGGTATTAAAATTCGCACCTTAGACAGAACCTATTATAATTATTGGAAACGAAATGGTGTAGAGGAAGGCAGTTTAATAACATCGATCAACAGCAAAAAGGTTTCTACAATTGAAGATGCTCAGCGCATCATGAAAAATAGAAATCCGAATGAAATTCTTCAAATAGAAGTAATAAACAATCAAGGCGAAAAAATGATCTACAATTTTAGATAAGACCATATCATATATAAAAACCCTTTGAAAAACTATTTTCAAAGGGTTTTTCATTTCTTTTTAATTTCTTTACGAAAACGTTTGAAATATATTATTTTTGCGCAAAATTTTAAATCAATCTTCAATGAAGTTCAACGACGTTTACGAGAAAGAACTCGCTTTTCAGGCAGACCGTAGAAGGGCTACTGTAGAATTTATAAAAATAGTAAGTGATATTTGGTATGACAAGGCTATTGAAATTGTGTTATTTAGAAACCAATTAATTGATAGAAATGTCAGTGAAATTCTGAATCTACACGAATATGCAGGTGAGTTTGTTCAAAAACCTATTTCAATTTTTGATACCGTAGAGATTGCTCAAGCCATCAAAGCGCTTGACCTCCCTCCTGCTAAATTAGATATTGGTAAGCTTACGTACGAGTATCATTTAGCAGACTCAAAACATGGAAATGCAAGAGCATTTATTGTTGATAAATTAAGAGACGCTAAAAAAAGTAAAGATCTAGTTCCTAAAGACGTTGTTTTATATGGATTTGGACGAATAGGAAGACTAGTAGCGAGAGAACTGATGACCAAAACAGGCAAGGGCACTCAACTAAGACTAAGAGCTATAGTTACTAGAGGCGATATTAACGAAACCGTATTAGAGAAAAGAGCATCCTTGTTGCGTAATGATTCTGTGCATGGCGACTTTCCAGGTACTGTAAAAATTGATGCAAAAAACAATGCTCTGGTTATTAATGGCACAACAGTTAACATTATTTCAGCCAATGCCCCTGAAGAAATTGATTATACGAAATATGGCATTAATGATGCGCTAGTGATTGATAATACTGGCGCATTTAGAGATGCGGAATCACTGTCAAGACATCTTAAAGCCAAAGGTATTGATAAGGTGTTGCTCACCGCTCCAGGAAAAGGTGTCCCTAATATTGTTCACGGCGCAAATCATACAAAATATAATCCAGACGACACCCATATCTTCTCTGCCGCGTCATGTACAACTAATGCTATAACTCCTGTTTTAAAGGCAGTTGAAGAAACTTTTGGAATTAAATCTGGTCATCTTGAAACCATTCATGCTTACACCAATGATCAAAATCTGGTAGATAACTTTCATAAAAAATACAGACGCGGTCGTGCTGCCGCACTTAATATGGTTATTACAGAAACAGGAGCAGGGAGTGCAGTAAGTAAAGCATTGCCTTCATTAGAAGGAAAACTAACCTCTAATGCCATTCGGGTTCCAGTTCCTAACGGTTCGTTAGCTATTTTAAATCTTGAACTGGAAAACAAAGTAACCTTAGAAAGTGTAAATGCAACTATGAAAAAGTACGCACTTGAAGGTGACTTAGTAGAACAGATAAAATATGAGCTTAGCGACGAATTAGTTTCTAGTGATATCGTTGGAA
>JABDIQ010000328.1 GCA_013003655.1 Winogradskyella sp.
GGCGCCATTTATTGGAAGCTCTCAACCGGTAGAGGCGTAATGCCTGCCTTTCAGGATCTACTTTCAAAAACTGAACGATGGCAACTCACAGCCTACATCAGAAGCTTAGGTGAAAATAACGATTAAATAACACATTATGACGAACCAAAAAGTATTTAAACCGTACATAATCTTCGCACTTCTGATGTTTTGCGCAAGCTTCATATATGCACAAGAAGAAGAGTTTTTTGAGGAGGATGATTCTGTTACCAATGTTTTCAATTACGGGATGCTGGTCAATGTTCAAACCACAGAAACTGTTCGAAAAGGCGCCTTTGAACTGCGTATTTTACACCGATTTGGTGAATTAGATCTCACTGATTTCAAATCTTCAGTGGTAGATGAATTTTTGGGGTTTGATGGCTCTGCAAACATCCGATTTGGATTTCATTTCGGCATTTCAGACAATTTTCAAATAGGTATTGGTCGAACCAAAATCAGTAAGGTCTTCGATTTTGAAGGAAAATACAAACTGATAAAACAAAAAGAATTTGGAGGAACGCCTTTTTCTGCGACTTTATATTTTAATACCGCAGTTTCTACGCGAAGTTTTCCTGAAGTGGGACCGAATGAATTTTTTGACGATTTAGAAACACCGTTCGAATATAAATTCTCTCATAGATTCACCTATAATATGCAATTCTTAGTTTCAAGGAAATTTAGCGATAAATTTTCATTGGAATTAAACCCTGGGATCTTGGTAAAGAATTTAGTACCTCCAGGCGAATCCAATGTTTTATTTGTAACCTCTTTAGGAGGACGATTCAAGACAGGTCTGACCTCTTCCATTATTTTTGAATTCACAAAAAAATTCAATGGACAAACCAACAATTATACAGATCCAATTTCTTTAGGATTTGAAATTGGCACAGCAGGCCATGCCTTTCAGATGTTTATTACCTCCTCAAATCAAATTATAGAACAAGGGATCTACTATTCACAACCTTCAGATTATACCGATGGGAAATTATTACTAGGGTTTAACTTAAAACGTACTTTTTTAAATGGAAACAAATAGAAAATCAGCAATTATACTGCTTACAGGATTATTCATTTTTCTCTGTTCCTGTGAAGCCGAAGAAGGACCATTCGTTACTGAATTGGAAACTATAGATGTAAGTTATGCAACCGATATACAGCCCATTTTTACGAATAGATGCATACAATGCCATGATCAAAATCACCCAACAGGATTAGATCTTCGTGAAGGCAACAGTTACGACTTACTAGTCAACATAACGTCGTCAAACTACGCGCCTAATTTAAGAATAGAACCGCTCAGTTTAGAGAATTCTGTGCTATGGCACAAAGTCATAGGCGATGGTGTATTTGGACAACAGATGCCTCCTGTTGGAGATCCATTATCAAACTTCGATATAGAAAAGATAGAATCTTGGATTGAATTGGGAGCACCAGATAATT
>JABDIQ010000012.1 GCA_013003655.1 Winogradskyella sp.
TCTTCTGTTAGGTTAAATTCAGTGTGCTCGTCTTTTATTAAAGCTTCAGTCCAGCCCTTCTGTTCAGGGAATTCGTATCTAAATCCTATTCCATCGTCATAGACTTTAAAGACTATATTAACCTTACGCTTGGGAGCATTTAATTCTTGAAGTTCTACTTGTAATTGAGTATAATTATTGGTTACATCTAGTTGTTCTCCCCAAGGCATTTGCCAAGTTTCAATGGTAACCGAACGATTAGAATTTATAATTTCTAAACCAGATAAAAGTTGTTTTGCATTAGTAAATTCAAATCCTAAATAAGAGGTGTCAATTACAGTGTTTTGCCTAAAACTTGTTACATAATAAGGTTTGCCTTGTTCTGTAGTTCCAAAAACAATACTTACATATTTATTTGGTGACTTAACTTCAAGGTTTTGTACTGCATTCTGGCAACTTACAATTGTCAATGTAAAAACTAAAAGTAAAATCAATATTCTCATAGACTATATTTTTTCTAGTAGAACTATATCAAATTTAGAATCAATGGTAATACGACCGTTTTGGACTGTTGATTTTACGCCTGAATAAAAATCATGAATTGAATCACCCTCTTTAAAGATTTTTGAGACATCAATAGATTTATTACCCTTATGAACACCGAGTCCTATAACTACAAGATCGTTAAAATTGTCTTTTGAATAACTTCGGTAGAAATAATATGGTTGCGCCGTAATCATTTGATGTAAACCAGCACCTATTGCAGGATGTTTAGCTCTAAACCGGCCCAATTTTTGCCAGTGCTCTAATATATTCTGTGTACGCGCATCAGTCTCTATAGCCTCCCAATTCATATTAGATCGTAAGGTTGCATCACCGTTAGTACCTTCAATAATGAGTGACCTCGCACTTTCATCGCCATAATAAATCTGTGAAGATCCTGGCGTTAGAAGCAATTTGTTAGCGGTTGCATACGGTTTTAAGCGCTTAGGATCTAGTGGTTGACCATCATCATGAGAACTTACATAATTTAAGGTTCCGTAACCTTTTAATTCATTGTTTAAAAGATTAGAATATTTATTAAAAAGGGTCTCATAGTTGTTGCCTCTTGCATCAGACTTAAATTCAAAATTGATCAGACTATGAAAGCTTTTATCAAAATAGTTGACTTTTTTGTCGCCAAAATCAAACCATTGCCCTGTGCCAATACCGTAATTATATACTTCTCCCACGAGGTAAAAGTCATTATTATCTAAAACTTTGTCTGGATTATTCTTTTTAAATTCTGAAAACGCATAATCGCATTCAATTTTAAACTCTTGCCATACATATTCTTCAACATGTTTGACTGTATCTGCACGATAACCATCTATACCAAATTCTGTAATATAATCTGTTAACCATTTGATGATATAAAATCTTGGCGCCCTCGGATGACCAGTACGCTCAAAGAAGGCATCTAGTTCTGCAACTTCTTGTTCGTAACGACCTTCACTTTTCCATTTTTTTATGAGCTGTGGTGGCAGCTTTACATCTCTATTACTTTCGGTCCGTATATCTGGTAAGTTTTTAACTAGCGTACAGCTAATTGTATTTTCGTAATTGTCGTAGGTGCATTGTTTGTCTGTTCGCACCCAATCTTTTGGCCATACCGGATCCTTTTCTGTAACAGGTCCTGTATGATTAATTACAGCATCCATAACTATGCGTATGCCATTTTTATGAGCGACTTCAATTAGTGAAGCTAAATCTTCTTTAGTGCCATAGTTTGGATCTAAATTAGTCCAGTCTTTGGTCCAATAGCCATGATAACCATAAGTAACTCCTGTACCTTCATCGGTACTACCATGTATTTGCTCAAAAATAGGGGTAAACCAAATGGCGTTAACACCTAGTTTAGTAAAATAACCTTCTTCTATTTTCTGTGTGATTCCTTTAATGTCTCCACCTTCAAAACCTCGTAACTTTCCTGGTTTTTTTGTTCTATTAAAATTTACATCATTTGAGGTATCGCCATTTTTAAATCTATCGGTTAATAGAAAATATATATTAGCATTTTCCCAAACAAATGGCACTTCGTCGTTTACACTTGGTTGCACTACCTCAACCATAGCGATTTCTTTTTCTTTCTTGGTTACTATCATATCACAGCTTAGTAAACTTGTTATGGTTAAGACAATTATTAATTTTTTCATAGTTCATTGATTTTCAATATGAATGACTCTAAAGGCTCTATATCTACTCGGACATTACCTACTCCATTCTTTATTACTAATTCTGAAGTGTATCTATTGTACAATTGATCCTTAACTTGATAGTCTCCGTCCTCTAATTGTAATTTCTTAACTAACTCTTCTGGCAACTGTAAATCAAATCCATACGTGTTATCTGCATTGAAATTAGCCACGATAATTAGTTTCTCAGTATCACTCCAACGCACAAAGGACAACACCTTATCATTATACCATTCGGTATTTTGAATATTGTAAAGATGAATATCCTGATAATTTGAAGCCAGTGCCTCGCTATTGAGTGTAAAATTAAGCAGTCGCTTATAAAAATCGCGCAATTCTAGTTCTTGCGGAGTGGATTGTCCGCCATCAAATTGTTTGTTATTGACCCATCTTACCAAGCTAGGCACACTACCATAATCAAAAATAGAGGTACGTGTAGGGTCACCAAAACCTAGAT
>JABDIQ010000032.1 GCA_013003655.1 Winogradskyella sp.
AAGAGATTGTTGACAATGGCTATTCTAGAATTCCGGTGTATACTGAAACTGTGGACAACGTTATTGGTATTTTATATGCAAAAGACCTATTACCTCATCTCAATAAAAAGACCTTTAAATGGACCTCCATACTTAGAGAGCCCTTTTTTGTGCCTGAGAATAAGAAACTAGATGATCTTATGGTGGAGTTTCAAACTAAAAAAGTACACTTAGCGGTAGTTGTAGATGAATATGGTGGAACATCTGGTTTGGTATCGTTAGAGGATATTATTGAGGAAATTGTTGGAGATATCAGTGATGAATATGACGATGAAGACCTTGTGTACACTAAAATAGATGAATACAATTACAGTTTTGAGGGTAAAACACCTTTGAAAGATGTTTATAAAATCATTGACCTAGACGATGAAACCGATTTTGAGAATACAAAAGGCGAAGCAGAAACATTGGCAGGTTTTATTCTTGAAGTATCAGGAGGTTTTCCAAGAATTGGAACTAAAATAAATTTTAAAAATTTCGTTTTTACTATAGAAGCTCTTGAGAAAAAGCGAATTAAACAAATTAAAATGACCATTTTAGACGCAGCAAAAGAATGAAAAAAATAATTATCTCTTTGAGTCTTTACTTGCTTGTGTCTTGCGGTGATAATCCTATCCCAAAGCCCAATGCCTATTTAAGATTAGATTACCCTGACGCTGTTTATAAAACAGAAAATCCTAATATGCCATTTTCATTTGAAAAAAATACAGCAGTAAAAACGCGACTCAATTCTAAAACAACTAGTGATGGCACTAAAGGCATAGACTTAGAATATACAGCATTAAAAGCCACAATTTACATGACGTATAAACCGGTTTCAGACCATGGTATAAGAACATTATTAATGGATGCACAGAACCTAACTCAAAAGCATACAATAAAAGCAGACGAAATTGTTAGTGCCATTTATGAAAATCCTAAAAAACGCGTATTCGGAATGTTTTACGAAATAGGTGGTGATGCCGCGTCCCAAGCTCAGTTTTATGTTACCGATAGTATTAACCATTTTATAAATGGTTCCTTATACTTTTACGCTAAGCCAAATTACGATTCTATTTACCCTTCTGCGGAATACCTTAAAAAGGATATGAAACGTATTATGGAAAGTATAGAATGGAAAGAATAAACAACACCATTAAACTAAAAAAGGCAGCCAATTGGCTGCCTTTTTGTTATTATAAAACTTTGGTTTAGAAGTTATAACGTAAACTTGCGTTAAATGTTCTTCCTACGCCTAAGTAAGTACCAAACGCATTAGTTTGATTAATATAAGCTTCATTAAATAGGTTGTAAACGTTAGCTCTAAACGTTACTGGGTTTTCTCCTAATGTAAATCTATACGTTAAACCAGCGTCTGCTAATGTATAAGCTGGTAACCTCTGAGACTCATATGTGTTTCCAGCGAGTGCATCTTCAGCAACATCTTCTGGATCAACAAACTCATAAAGTTCTGTGTAGATGTTATAATCCATATCAACAGATAGACCTTCGCAAATATCTAAGATAAATCCTGCACCGAAAGATGTTTGTGGAGCATTACCAACTTTAACATCTGTAAGGTTTACACTTCCGTCAGTTTCTATGAAATTACCTGTATCGTCATTTTGAAGTGTGTAAGGTGAAGCACCATCGTACTTCCAGTTACCTACAGAACCATATCCTCTTAAGCTAAATGCAGCTCCAAGTGGACGGTATTCCATATCAAATTCTACACCATTGTGTCTTTGTGTAACTCCAGTTAAACGGTAAGTACTAAATTCATCATCTGATGTACCAACAACTCCATCACCACCTGGCTGTATAGGACCGTTGATAGATAAAAATCTGTTACCCCATTCTGTGCTGTACACATCAACATTTATTCTAAGCACATTGTTTTTAAATCGGTAACCACCTTCAATACCAGTAATTTCTTCATTATCAACTTCTGGTTCAGCTAGTCTGTTATCGTATCTAATATCAGCAAAGATGTTATCTAAGAATGGTTGACGTGAGTAGAAACCAGCGTTTCCGAATATAGCGTGATTTTCATCAAATTTGTAAGCAGCACCACCTTTGATGTTGTAGCCGCCTTTACTTACTTTTTCAGATTTTCCTAATCCATTACCTCTACCTGTAAAGAAACCTTCTCTTTGGTAATTCTGTGTAGATAATGCACCTTGAGCAAATGCTGAGAAATTATCTCCTGCGTATTCTATTTGACCAAATGTACCAAGATACTGGATTACTTCTTCGTAGTTATAATCATATCTTTGGTCGTTATCTGCAAAATCGAATAAAGACGCCCAAGGATCTGCTTCAAACGTTTCTGTGATTACGTAATCATTAGGACGATCTGTTCTAAAGTTATCGTTGTAACCATCTAATCCTAAAGTATTGTTTAATTGTCTAAAGTGGAAACCGTTATACGTTCTACCATCAATACCAATATTCATTGACCAGTTTTCATTTGGCTCGTACTGTAAGTTAGATAATAAACCATACCAGTTGTGATTATTAACAGAAGATCTTCTTAAATACGAATCACCAAATGTTCCGTACTGTCCACCATTAATTGTCGTAGCTGTTGCTATATTGTTTTGTACAATAGCATCGAAGTTTATTTCTCTTGCATTTAAGGCATCAGAGTCTCCTGTAACATCCTCATTTCTGATTCGTCCTCTACCAACACCTCCGGTGCCACCACCGCGACCCCAAGATGCGTAAAGCACTGAAGAAAGATCTAATTGATCGTTGATGTTTAAATCCCAGTTAAGGTTAGCCACTGGTTTGTGATAATAGTTACGTCTTTCTGTAAAACGTTCTCCATCTAAAAATCCTGTATTACTATTAGCTTTTTCACCGTAGCGCTCAAAGAATTCAAGGTCTTGAGAGAAGTTTTGATCGTGCCATTGTGGTGCACCAGTTATTAAAAAGTTGAACGTGTTCTTATCATTTGGCTTATACCCAACAGAGAATAAGTAGTTTTGACCTTGTCCTGCAGTACCAATGGCATACTTTCTGTGTGCTTGCCAGTGGTCTAATAAGAATGAGAATGCCCATCCTTTATCATTAACACCTGTATCGTAAGATGCTGTAGTTTTGATGTAACTGTCGTTACCACCAGTGAATCTCACAAAACCACCTTCATTTCTCTCAGTTGTTCTTGAGATGATGTTAACCGTACCACCAACAGAAGAGATTGCAAGTTTTGAAGAACCTAAACCTCTTTGCACCTGTACAGCATTAGCGACATCTGCCATACCAGACCAGTTAGACCAGTACATTCTTCCGTCTTCCATACCGTTGATTGGCTGACCATTTAATAAGTAAGCTGTGTTTGTTTGGTCAAAACCTCTTAAGAAGATCTGGCTATCACCAAAACCACCTGCCTGGTTAGAAACGTAAACAGAAGGCGTATTTTTAAATGATTCACCAAATTCTGCATTACCAGCAATTTTAAGCTGAATGTCTTTACCTTTAATAGTAGACACAGCCACTGGTGTTTGTCTTGATTCTGCAATGTCAATAACTCCAGTACCTACAACGATGATCTCATCTAAGGTATTATCTAAGTCTAACACAACAGTTCCTAGGTCTGCATCACCATTAAAATTTATGGTTTTTACTGCAAAACCTACGTAAGAGATTACAAGCTTACCTGAATCTGCTACTGTAACAATTGTAAAGTTACCATCAAAATCCGTAGTAACTCCATTAGTAGTTCCTTTCTCAACGATGTTAGCTCCCGGTAATGGCTCACCCATATCGGCACCAACTATCTTACCAGTTATAGTACTTTGAGAAAATGCAATAGCCGATGTTAATGCGAACACGACTACACATAATAATTGAGTAATTTTTTTCATATGTTAAAGTTGAAATTG
>JABDIQ010000044.1 GCA_013003655.1 Winogradskyella sp.
GGTGTTTTGTAATATCAATGATTTTACCTTCAAGAGCAGTAGCGGCAGCCATAAGTGGACTTGCTAAAATAGTACGAGAGCCTTGTCCTTGTCGGCCTTCAAAATTTCTATTAGATGTAGATACGCAGTATTCACCCTGTGGTATCTTATCATCATTCATAGCCAAACAAGCCGAACAACCAGGTTGTCTCAATTCAAATCCGGCTGCAACAAAAATGTCTTTAAGTCCTTCTTCAATTATTTGTGCTTCAACCTGTTTACTTCCAGGAACTAGCCAGGCGGTAACATTTGGTGCTTTTTGCTTACCTTTTATAACATTGGCAGCCACTCTAAAATCTTCAATTCTAGAATTGGTACAACTTCCTATGAAAACATAATTTATCGGTTTATTCACTAATGATTCTCCAGCTTTAAAATTCATGTAGTTCAATGACTTTTTAAACGAATCTGAATTATCTTTAGGAATTGTCTCTGTTATTTTAATACCCATTCCAGGATTAGTTCCAAAGGTGACCATTGGTTCAATATCGGCTGCATCAAATACGTACTCCTTATCAAAAACAGCATCAACATCAGAAGGCAATGTTTTCCAATACGCAATTTTGTCATCTAGATCTTTGCCTTTAGGTGCATATTTTCGACCTTTTAAATAATTAAAAGTGGTCTCATCCGGTGCTATCATTCCGCCTCGCGCACCCATTTCAATACTCATATTACATACGGTCATTCGACCTTCCATGCTCATTTCTTCAAAAACATTTCCCGCATATTCACAGAAATATCCAGTACCAGAGTTTGTACCTAGTTTAGAGATGATATAAAGAATAACATCTTTAGGTAAAACCCCTTTTTTTAGAGTGCCATTGACGGAGACTCGTAAGCTTTTTGGTTTGGTAAGCAATAAACATTGACTCGCAAAAACCTGTGCTACTTGGCTCGTGCCAATTCCAAAGGCGATAGCTCCAAACGCACCATGTGTTGAGGTATGGCTATCTCCGCATACCATGGTCATTCCTGGTTGGGTAATGCCTAACTCAGGAGCCATAACATGTACGATACCATTGTATTTATGTCCTAGTTCGTATAAGGTAATATTATGCTTTTTGCAATTTTTTGAAAGCTGATTTAATTGATTACGAGACAATGCATCCTTAACAGGAAGGTGTTGGTTTGTAGTTGGTGTATTATGATCTGCCGTAGCAACAATTTTATCTGGCCTAAAAACAGGTATGTTGCGCGCTTCTAATTCGTTAAATGCTTGTGGACTGGTTACCTCATGAATGAGATGCTTGTCTATATAAAGAATTTGTGGTCCATTTTTTATAGTATCCACAACATGCGCATCCCAAACCTTATCAAACAATGTTTTACCCATAGCTTATGCCGAAATAATTTCTTTGTAAATATGACTTGTTTCTATGATCTCGTGGATGTCATTATTGTCAATCTCTTTCTTTCTATCCGCAAATTTTAGGAAGTTAGAATAGATAACATCTAATTGAAGCTTAGTTAGTTCGTACCCAATATGTTTAGCTCTGTAAGCTAATGCTGCACGACCACTACGTGCTGTGAGCACAATTGCAGACTCTGTTACACCGACGTCTTTTGGATCTATGATTTCGTAAGTTTCACGGTGTTTAATGACGCCGTCTTGATGAATTCCTGAGCTATGAGCAAACGCATTGGCACCTACAATAGCTTTGTTTGGTTGTGTATAGACTCCCATACTGTCTGACACCAATTGACTAATGCCATACAATTGAGACGTTTCAATATTTGTGTTTAAATTAAGATAAGGGTGTTGCTTTAAAATCATTACCACTTCTTCTAAAGCCGTATTACCAGCACGTTCTCCAATACCATTAATGGTACATTCAATTTGTCGTGCACCATTAATAACACCTTCTATTGAATTTGCAGTTGCAAGTCCTAAATCGTTATGACAATGACAAGATAGAATAGCACTTTCTATACCTTTAACATTTTCCTTTAGATATTTTATTTTGGCGCCATATTCACTTGGCAAACAGTAGCCTGTTGTATCTGGAATATTTAGAACTGTAGCGCCTGCTTTGATTGCGGTTTCGCACACGCGCGCTAAGTACTCGTTATCAGTACGGCCTGCATCTTCAGCATAAAACTCAACATCATACACAAATGATTTGGCATATTTAACGGCATCATAAGCACGTTGAATGATATCTTCGCGATTAGATTTAAACTTGTGTTTTATATGTGAGTCTGAGGTGCCAATACCTGTATGGATTCTTGGTTTTTTAGCATATTCAAGCGCTTCCGCAGCTACTTTAATATCGTTTTTCACAGATCTGGTCAATCCGCAAACCGTTGCATTAGTAACACTTTTAGAAATTTCCTGAACCGATTTAAAATCACCTGGACTCGACACCGGAAATCCTGCTTCTATAATATCTACGCCCAAATTGTCGAGGGCTTTCGCAATAATGACTTTCTGCTCTGTATTTAATTTACAACCAGGAACTTGTTCTCCGTCTCTAAGTGTTGTATCGAAAATCTGTATGTTAGAATCTGACATTTAATGAATAATATTTTCGTATTGTTATACGAATGTATATTTTGGATTCTTATAGTACGGTTACGTTTATGAGTTTTATACGATGTTCAACGTAATAAAATGATTATAAAAACATGATAATCAGTACTTTAAAATTAAAAAACAGTGATAACTAAAGACCAAAAGGATAATTTATTTTTACTTATAAAGTCTTTGACCAAATCAGAGAAGCGTCAATTTAAACTTTATGTTGGCCGTCTGGATGTAAACACCGACTCCAAATTCTTAAACCTTTTTAATGTTTTGGATAAGGCCAAAGTCTATGACGAAAAAGCAATAATAAAAAATGGTATTGTAAAAAAGGCACAATTAGCTAATGTAAAAGCACATCTATATAAGCAAATATTGGTAAGCTTAAAACTAAATCCATCGCATCAAAATATAAGATCACAGATTAGAGAACAGTTAGATTTCGCTTCAATATTATATCATAAGGGACTTTATAAACAAAGTTTAAAAATATTAGATAAAGCGAAAGATCTAGCGATTCAAAATGAAGAAAAGAATTTGGCCTATGAGATTGTAGAATTAGAAAAGATTATTGAGTCTCAATATATTACCAGAAGTATTACAGGTAGAGCTGATGAATTGACACAACAGGCCGAAAGGTTGAGTGAGGCAAATATAATTGCAAGCAAACTTTCTAATCTTTCGCTACAATTATATAGTATAATCTTAAAATCCGGTTACGTAAAAAATGAAGCAGAATCTAATAAGATTAAAGCTTATTTTAATGAAAGTTTACCACAGTATAACATAAAAGATTTAGGATTTAGAGAAAAACTATGGCTGTACAAAGCCCATTTGTGGTATAGTTTTTTAATGCAAGATTTTTTAAACACTTACAGATACGCTTCAAAATGGGTCAATTTATTTTATCATTATCCTGAAATGATTTATTTGAATCCTGTTTTCTTCCTGAAGGGAAATAACTATTTGCTAGAGTCTATTTTCTTTTTAAAAAATAAATCAAAGTTCGTCAAGGCATTAGGAGAATTTAAAGAAGCTGTGGCTGATAAAGGTTTTAATAAAGACGACAATGTTAATACACTAGTATTTTTATATACTAATTTTCATAGTATCAATCAGCATTTTATTGATGGTAGTTTTGAAGAAGGCTTGCATCTTATACCTAAAATAGAGCAAGAACTTAAACATTATAGTAATAGAATAGACGAACATCATAAGATGATCTTTTATTACAAATTTGCTAGTTTATTATTTGGCGCAGGACAAAACAAGGAATGTATTATTTACTTAGATAGAATCATTTCTAACAAAACCTTGGCCATGAGAGAAGATCTATTATGTTTTGCACGTGTTTTGAATCTTGTGGCACATTATGAAGCAGGTTTAGATTATCATTTAGAAGCATTGCTTAGAAGCACATACAAATTCTTGATTAAAATGAATGATTTACACGAAGTGCAAAAAGAAATGATTAAATTCATTAGAGGGCTTCAAGACATTTACCCTCAAGATATTAAGAAAGCATTTAAGACGCTACATGATACTTTAATAACTTTTGAAGACCATCCTTATGAGCGCAGAGCCTTCTTATATTTAGATATTATATCCTGGTTAGAGAGTAAAATAGAAGGAAAACCTGTAGCTGAGATCATAAAAAATAAATATTTGGCAATTTATGCCTAGCAAAATTATCAGATTCATAAAAATCTTCAATTAATCCATCTTTTGTTAGGAATTCTAAGTTAACTTCAGCAATCTTTGTATTAACAAAGTTCAATCACTTATTGAAATGTTATCAAGAAAGGTGGAGGGAAT
The DNA here is from genome assembly GCA_013003655.1 of Winogradskyella sp. Taxonomy (GTDB): domain Bacteria; phylum Bacteroidota; class Bacteroidia; order Flavobacteriales; family Flavobacteriaceae; genus JABDIQ01. The sequence goes on from JABDIQ010000044.1 coordinate 4,379, forward strand.
AGACCCGCTGAAACCTTAGCAACCCTTTAGTAATAGAGAAGGTGCTAAATTCTACTTAGGTTTTGATTCATTTATCAAAATTTAGATAGATAACTCAACGTAATTACATACCGTAATTGCTTATTTTCTTTTTAACATTTTTCTATTAAGTACGCTTAACGAGCGCATTTGGCTTTTGGTTTAATTATTTATTAACTCAAAAAAACTAGAAAAATGAGTACACAAAAATTTGCAACTAAAGCGTTGCACGCCGGACATGACGTCCAAACCAATGGAGGAACCAGAGCAGTTCCTATTTATCAATCTACGGCCTATGTATTTAATGACTCTGA
>JABDIQ010000096.1 GCA_013003655.1 Winogradskyella sp.
TCCGAATTGATTTATGAAGATGATAAAGTTGAAGTGCATACTGTTCCCTTAGATCATAGAGTGTATACCAACGGTTTTTTGTTTAAAGAAAAAGAAGGCGAAAGAAAACTGAACATGAAAGCAGTTACTAAAGCCAACATAGATTTAGCCTACTATAGAAAATTACAGCAAGGTTTTGATGTTGAGAACGAGAATGGTGAATTAATTAAAAATGAGGCTGTTACCACTGCACCTAATAAGCCAAAAAGCTACGCGTTTTGTAGTGATACCGCTTATTCCGAATCAATACTTCCACATATTAAGAATGTTTCAGTGCTTTACCACGAATCTACATTTCTAGAAAAACATGCCTCTCTTTGTGCTACTACTAAACACTCAACAGCTAAACAAGCTGCAGAAATTGCAAAAAAAGCCAATGCAGGTACACTTATCTTAGGGCATTATTCTACGCGCTATGATAGTCTAAATTATTTTAAAGATGAAGCTAACGAGGTGTTTAACAATGTACTCCTGGCAGAAGATGGAAAAACCTTCACTTTTTAAAGCAACTTTAAGTTTAATTTATTAGTAGCATTCTTTTAGTTGAAATTAAAATCGGTTAATTTTGATGTATTATGGAAAAAGATCTCAGTAATTATCGCAAAACCTATAATAAGAGCGAACTGCTCATTGAAAACATATCTAATAATCCAATAGAATTGTTTCAAAAATGGTTTATAGAAGTAGATACCCATTATAATGAAGGTGAAACCAATGCAGTAACAGTATCTACTATAGGATTAGATGGCTTTCCTAAAAGTAGGGTAGTGCTACTCAAGAAATATACTTACGAAGGATTTATCTTTTATACCAATTATAAAAGTGAAAAAGGAAAATCAATTGATGCAAATCCTAATGTTTGCTTATCTTTTTTTTGGGCAAGTGCTGAGCGACAGGTGATAATTAAGGGTAAGGCTGAAAAGATTGCTGAGAACTTAAGTGATGGTTATTTTGAAAGTAGACCAAGAGGCAGTCAGCTAGGTGCCATAGCATCAGACCAAAGTGAAATTATAAATAGCAGAGAATTTCTAGAGAATAAATTAAAACAACTAGAAGAAAAGTTTGAAGGTAAAGAAGTACCAAGACCTAAGGATTGGGGCGGATATATTGTAAAACCTGTTGAAATTGAATTTTGGCAAGGTAGACCAAACAGACTACATGATAGAATACGGTACCAATTGCAAAAAGACTATAGCTGGAAAATTGATAGACTTTCTCCCTAATAAGCAATCTCAATATTCGGCAAAATGCAATTTATAGCCGATTATCTACACAAAAAAAAGCAGATAACGTGCATTTCATCGATTATTTACATTAAACATCGTTGAAGCGCACGCACTTAATCGATTTTAACATTTAGTTAACAATCAATGCTATAATCAAACTTAAATTAGTAGGACCAAATCTAAAAATACCTACTTATGAAAGTTTCTGCCCTTATGCCATTTATGGCCATTGTTGCGTTATTGAATTTAACGTCGTGCTCTACGGAAAGCTTTCCAGAAGATGCGATAGATTCAATTACCATTCAAAATCCACCTGCCGCAAAGCAAATTGAGATTGAAATTATGGAACTTATTAACCAGCACAGATTGGAAATAGGATTAAGCCCTTTAAATCACCACGATACAGTTAAAGCTGTAGCGTTTACTCATACAGACTACATGATTGAAGTAGATAATGTATCTCACGATAATTTTTATCAGCGTAAGCAAAGTTTACAATCGCATGCAGATGCAAACCTCGTTTCAGAAAATGTAGCTTATGGATTTAACTCTGCTGAATCCGTTGTTGCTGCATGGCTTAATAGTGATTCACATAAAGGTAATATAGAAGGAAATTATACAGATTTTGATATATCTGCTGAACAAAATGATGCTGGTAAATGGTATTTTACCAATATCTTCATAAAGCGTTAGACTGCTTTAATAGTTGATTAATAGCCA
>JABDIQ010000110.1 GCA_013003655.1 Winogradskyella sp.
TTGGGTAGTTTGCGTGCGGCTCTCTATTATTTCTTTTTTGTATTCTTTGGTCCAACGTTTAGAAATTGATGCACCCGCTAGATGAATTATAACATCCACACCATCAAAACAAGTTTCATCTATTAAACCCTGATTAGGATTCCAATAAAATCCTTTGTAATTATCTTCTTTTTGTAGTTTATTTCGTGACGTTGTAAGGTAATTAACTTGCCAACCTTCAGCATGGCATTCCTTAACAATTGCACTACCAATTAAACCCGTTGCTCCCGTAATTAAAATCTTCATCTCCTAGTATTTATACAAAAGTACAAAACGGTAATTCTGAAGAGTTGCACTTTAATTTGGATTTAACGTTTATTGGTATGGGTCTCACTTTATGGCGCGTAACATTTCTCGTTTTCCTGGAGGACCTGGTAGTCGCTCTACCTTAAATCCAACAGATTCCATAGCACGTCTTACGCTGCCTTTGGCTGAATAAGTCACCAAAACACCTTGTGTTTTTAAGGCCATATACATTTTTAAAAACATAGATTCTTCCCATAGATCTGGCTGAACCCGAGGCCCAAAAGCATCAAAATAAATAAGGTGGTAGTCATCCTGTGCATGAACCGCATTAAAATGTATCTCCTTTTTAGTTAACCAAAATCTGTTATTTATTTGGTATTTCTCCTCCCAACCTTTGTTGTGAATAGAATGGAAATATGTTTCAAATTGTGGATGACATAGTGATGTATAGTTTAATTGATCTAATTCTTCGGAAGCAACAGGAAAAGCCTCAATACCAACATAGTTAATATTTTGTCTCTGCTTATGAGATGCTATCAATGTTAGGTAAGCATTAAGGCCTGTACCAAAACCCATTTCCATGATGGATAATTCTTGCTTATTATATTTTGAAATAGAATCGATACAAAAAAGCAGACCATGCTCAATAAATACATGCTCTGCTTCTTGTTTTGCACCATGAATGGAATGGTATTGTTCATTCCATTCTTCTAATTGGATGGTTTTAGAACCATCTGCTGTGCTAATTATTTTACGTTTCACTATTGTTTTAACAACACACCATCAGCCTCAAATGCATAAGTGAGTTTTGGTTCTGTGATTGCTGCAATTTCTTCTTCAGTTTTTCCTGCGTCCTCGGCATAGTGTTTTAAGTCTTCAACTGAAGTTTCTGAAACATAAGCCTTACCGTTTATTACGACATCTCCACTAGCGTCTAATGGCATAAAAAATCCATAATCCTTAAAGGTAACTCTTACTTGATGCTCATCATCCATTTTTAGGGTCATCCAGCATCCTTTAACGGAACAAACTTCATTAATGGTCCCTTTCATTTTCGCTGAAATTGTATCGCCTACATTAAGGTCTGCATACATCGCTAACATTTTATCAGTCTCTAAAGCTTCAGCATCTGATATCTTTTCACCATAAAAGGCATACGTCAGTTCGTCTTGTATATTTTCATCTATGGCTAATTCTGTTTCCTTTTTGTCTTTACAAGCTAAAATTGATATAAATAATACTATTAGAAGACTTATTTTTTTCATTGTTCTATTTAAGTTTTAAATTAATTCAACTGCAAAATTACGAATTATTAAAGAAAGATTAAGTTTTATAAACCGTAATGATTGTGTATTTTTGCGGCAAAATATATCAAGCATATGAGCCTAACTAACACACATCAAATTGATATCCAAAACGCTGAAAATTCCAAAATAAACGATGTAGATTTTAACAATTTAAAATTTGGTACAATTTTTACCGACCATATGTTTATGTGCGATTATGTTGATGGGGCATGGCAGCAGCCTAAGATTGTTCCTTATCAACCAATGACCATTGAACCTTCTGCCAGAGTTTTTCATTATGGTCAAGCTGTTTTTGAAGGAATGAAAGCTTACAAAGACGAAGATGATAAAGTATGGCTCTTTAGACCTGATTTAAATTTTGAACGTATTAACAAGTCGGCAGCGAGATTGGCAATGCCGGAGTTCCCGAAAAACTATTTTTTCAACGGATTGGAAACCCTTTTAAACCTTGATAAAGACTGGATTAAAAAAGGCTTAGATAGATCATTATATGTGAGACCGTTTGTAATTGCAACCGAACCTGCAATATCTGCATCACCGGCTAGCGCTTATCGTTTTATAATCATATGCTCTCCTGCAATGGCCTATTATACCGAACCGGTCCGAGTTTTATTTGCAGAGAAATATAGTAGATCCGCTAATGGCGGTGTAGGTTTTGCAAAGGCCGCAGGAAATTATGCCGCACAGTTTTACCCTACTAATATTGCACAAAGTCAAGGGTATCAACAAATTATATGGACAGATGCCAGCACACATCAATTTTTGGAAGAAGCTGGTACAATGAATATATTCTTTAGAGTTAAAGATAAACTGATAACGGCTCCTACCAGTGATAGAATCTTAGATGGTGTAACTAGAAAAAGTGTCATTCAACTAGCAAATGACATGGGAATTACCTGCGAAGTTAGACCTGTAAGTGTTAAAGAAATTAAAGACGCTGCATTTGATGGTGATTTGAAAGAAATATTTGGCGCAGGGACAGCCGCAGTTATTAGCCGTATTTGTGCTTTTGAGCACGGAGGTGATGTCTTTGAGTTGCCAGAACCTGCTGATTCTTATGGTAAAAAATTCAAAGCTACTTTATTAGATATACAGCATAACCGCAGAGAAGATAATCATGGATGGAGACATCCAGTTAAATAAATAAAAAAAGCGGCTAATGGCCGCTTTTTTTATTGGTTTAGAATAGCTTCAATATTGGGTTTAAAATAGTTTGGTCCTTTAAGTACCTTACCATCCTCTCTATAAATAGGCTCACCATCTTCACCTAATTTACTCATGTTACTACGTTGTATTTCTTCAAAAACTTCTTCAATCTTATACTGCAAGCCATGTTCTATGATGGTACCACATAATATATACAACATATCTCCTAGTGCATCTGCAACTTCAACAAGATCATCGTCATTGGCAGCTTCAAGATACTCCTCATTTTCTTCGCGCATTAGCTTATATCTCAGCATGTTTTTCTCTATTCCTAAGTTCGCTTTAGGTGATTCTCTGTGTCCTATTTTAAAAGCCGTATGAAAATCTTTTACAGCATTGATCTTGTCTTGCATTCTTAAAGTGTTTATTCTTAAATTTGCATAAAAATAAGAAGATGTTTACTACTGGTCAATTGATTTTTGGTTTATTATTTTTCATAGCGTTTGCCATTATCATTGGCTTTCAATATCGCAAGGATCTTCCCCTTCATAAACGGTATTACAAAGGCACCATCTGGATTCTTATTGCTTTTATTGGCTTTATTGGAATGATTGCAGCTATTAAATTCATGTTCATGTAAGGCAACCGGTGCATCGTGTGGTTTGTAATAGAATTGTCATAGTTTTTATATATAAAGCTCATCCTCAGCAATTTTCTATTATCGAATGATAGGTCTAAATTTTCTTACTTCGTTTTTTTAAATTGCTCATAAGTAACTTTAAGCCGATTAAGATGTGCTTTAAAAATTAGTATCTTTGGGAAACAACTAAATTTAATCTCAATGAGGATCTTAAAGTATGTCCTATTTTTAGTACTAATACTATTAATAGGATTTTCAATATATGTTGCTGTGCAACCTAACGAATTTGACGTTCAGCGGAAACGAACTATACAGGCTCCTGCAGCAGTTATTTATAACAATGTAAACGATTATAAAAATTGGAATGC
>JABDIQ010000141.1 GCA_013003655.1 Winogradskyella sp.
TTCCGAACGCAATAACATCGTCATAGAATTTGTGTGTGCCTTGTGTCCCTGTTGGCATGTGTGGGTAGTTTACCCACATTAACTTTACTTTGCTTAAATCTAAATGCTCTAGTGCTATAAAATCTGGCTCCCAATTATTTTCTTCTTTTAAATCATAGTAAATTGGATCTGCTTGTAACAACTTTGTGACAGCACTATAGGTAGGATAGCCAGGATTTGGAACCAAAACCTTATCGCCTTTATTAAGAAATGCCATTGAAATATGCATAATACCTTCTTTACTGCCCATTAGTGGAAGTATTTCAGACTTAGCGCTTAGGTAAACATTGTAGTTAGATTTATAGAATTTAGACATTGCCTCACGCAATTCTATAAGTCCTTGATAGCTCTGATATTTGTGCGCTGCAGGTTCTTTTAAAGCGTCTTCTAACGCTGTAACAGCTTTGGTTGGTGGCTCAAGATCTGGGCTGCCAATTCCCAAATTGATAATAGGTTTGCCATGAGCTTTCAATAATGCTACCTCTCTCAATTTTCTTGAGAAGTAGTATTCTTCAACATTCAATAAACGATCTGCTACCTCAATCATTTTCTTTCATTTTTATATTCTCCTAATATTTTAAAATTTTCTGCCATTATAGATAGAATTGATTTTGCTTTTTCAAAATCTTTATACGTTGCAAAGGTAACATCTACAAAGAAAGCATATTTCCATGGCGTTTCAATTTTAGGTAAAGATTGTATTTTAGTTAAATTAAGCTTACAATCACTCATAACGTTAAGTATGGCTGCTAAGCTACCACGTTTATGGTCTACATCAAATTTTAATGAGGCCTTATCAATAAGCTGTCCGTTTAATTCTTCCATGCCGCGCTTTACTATAACAAAACGCGTTTCATTGTGCGAAATGGTCTGTATACTTTTAGCAAGAATCTTAAGTCCAAAATGATGTGCTGCCATCTCGCTACCTATAGCAGCAATACCTTCTAATTTTTTTTCGGCTATAAGCATGGCCACTTCTGCAGTATCCTTAGCTTCAACCAATTTAATATGTGGATATTTTTTTAAAAAAGATTTACACTGTAATAAAGCCATAGGATGTGAATGCACCTCGTTTATACTATCGATATCTTGATTATTAAGAGCCATAAGATGATGCTGAATATCTAAATAATACTCACCAACAATGTAGAATTCATTAGTGTCTATCAATGCATAATTAGGAATTATAGAGCCAGCAATAGAATTTTCAATAGCCATAACTACAGCATCTGTCTCTTCGTGAAACAAACTATCTATAGCACTATCAAAAGTTAAGCACTCTAATATCTTCATTTCTGAACCAAAGAACTCTCTAGCTACGATGTAATGAAACGATCCTACTACTCCTTGTATGGCAACGGCGTTGATCATAATTCAAAAAAAAAGCCTCGAATGGATCGAGACTTTTATAATTATATCTATTTATAACACACTAAGCCTCGTTCTTTCTACTAAAAAAGAAAAAATACCAGCTATAATATGTGTTTGTTAATTGCATCTTGTAATTGTTAGGGCTAAAGTAAATAATTATTTTACAATTCAAAACGGAATGCTATAAAATTATTAGTATTGATTTAGTAATTACCTATTTTTGCATAAATCCACTGTTTTATGGCTATTTCAGTTTCAAACATATCTAAATCTTACGGCGATCAAAAAGCATTAGACGACCTATCTTTTGAAATAAAGGACTCTGAAATAGTTGGATTTTTAGGCCCTAATGGCGCAGGAAAATCTACCATGATGAAGATCCTTACAACATCTATAACAGATTTTGAAGGTGAAGCAAGTATTAATGGCTATAATGTTACTCAAAGTAAAAAGGATGTCCAGAAACGTGTAGGTTATTTGCCCGAACACAATCCGCTGTACACCGAGCTCTATGTAAGAGAATATTTAGAATTTAACGCTAATATTTATGGAGTTGAAAAGGCTAAAATTAATGAGGTCATTGAGCTTACAGGATTAACCTCTGAAGCTCATAAAAAAATTGACCAACTCTCCAAAGGCTATAGACAACGCGTAGGATTGGCCAATGCATTATTACATGATCCAGAAGTTCTTATTTTAGATGAACCCACTACGGGATTGGACCCAAATCAGTTGGTAGATATAAGGCATCTTATTCGTTCAATTGGTGAACAAAAGACAATTTTTTTGTCTACGCATATTATGCAAGAAGTTGAAGCCATGTGTGATAGAGTGATTATTATTAACAAAGGAAAAGTTGTAGCCGATTCTTATTTAAAAGATCTTAGATCTAGCAATCATCAAATTGTAGTGGTAGAATTTGATTACAGGGTTGAAGATACGTTTTTACTTAAACTGCCTAAGGTCACTTCCGTTAAAAATACCAACGGATTCATCTACGAGATTACGTTTAATTCAAAATCTGATATGAGATCTCATGTTTTTGATTTTGCGCATGACAATAAGCTTAAAATTCTTCAATTAAATCAAAAAAATACTAATCTAGAGACGCTTTTTAGAGAGCTAACTGCTAACTAAAGGTTATCTAAATATCAATTGCCCAGTATATACTTGGTTTATATCTACTACAGTAGGTTGATTAACCGAAATAAGGTCTCC
>JABDIQ010000142.1 GCA_013003655.1 Winogradskyella sp.
GAGAAGTTTATAAGAAACAATCTGGTGGACGTGGTAAATTCGCAGATATTGTATTTACAATCGAACCGGCTGAAGAAGGTAAAGACGGACTTGAATTCGTTTCTGAGATTAAAGGTGGTAATGTTCCAAAAGAATTTATTCCTTCAATTGAAAAAGGATTTAAAATGGCTATGGTCAATGGACCGTTAGCAGGATATGAAGTTGATGCCATGAAAGTGACACTAACTGATGGGTCTTACCATGATGTTGATTCAGATCAATTATCGTTTGAATTGGCTGCTAAGTTAGGATTTAAAAATGCTGCTAAGGCTGCTAAAGCTGTAATCATGGAGCCTATTATGAAACTTGAAGTTATCACACCAGAAGAAAACATGGGTGATATCGTAGGTGACCTAAACCGTCGTCGTGGTCAAGTTAGTGATATGGGTGATAGAGCTGGTGCTAAAACCGTTAAGGCAACTGTACCATTATCAGAAATGTTTGGTTATGTTACAACCTTAAGAACTCTTTCTTCAGGCCGTGCAACATCAACTATGGAATTTTCACATTATGCAGAAACTCCGTCAAATATATCAGAAGAGGTTATTAAAGCCGCTCGAGGAGAATAATCTAAAAAGTTAAGAAAATGAGTCAGAAAATCAGAATAAAATTAAAGTCTTACGATCATAACTTAGTAGATAAGTCTGCTGATAAGATTGTGAAAACAGTGAAAAGTACAGGTGCAGTTGTTACAGGACCTATTCCATTACCAACGCACAAGAAGATATTTACAGTTTTACGTTCTCCACACGTTAATAAGAAGAGTAGAGAACAATTTCAATTAAGCTCATATAAGAGATTACTTGATATTTACTCATCATCTTCTAAAACAATAGACGCACTAATGAAGCTAGAATTGCCAAGTGGTGTTGAGGTAGAAATAAAAGTGTAATAAATAAAAAAGGAGAAAATCCTTTGACATGTCCGGAGCTGCGAGCGAAGGAAAAACGGAAAAATACAATTCAAGGTTGAAATGTATTTCGACCTTTAATTTTTAAAAATAAATAGTAATAATTAATAATAAATAATATGTCTGGGTTAATAGGAAAGAAAATCGGTATGACCAGCATTTTTGACGAAAATGGAAAAAATGTTCCATGTACAGTCATTGAAGCTGGGCCATGTATCGTTACCCAAGTCAGAACTGAAGAAGTTGACGGCTATAACGCCCTTCAATTAGGTTTCGATGACGCGACAGAAAAAAGTGCTACCAAGGCGGACTTAGGTCATGCTAAGAAAGCTGGTACTTCTGTAAAGCGCAAAATCGCCGAATTCAAAGGTTTTGATGAGGAGTACAAATTAGGTGATGCAATCACCGTAGAGCATTTTATTGAAGGGGAATATGTAGATGTTTCTGGAACTTCAAAAGGTAAAGGATTTCAAGGTGTTGTAAAACGTCATGGTTTTGGTGGTGTAGGTCAAGCTACTCACGGTCAGCATAACCGTTTAAGAGCACCAGGATCTATTGGAGCCGCTTCATATCCAGCAAGAGTTTTCAAAGGAATGAAAATGGCCGGAAGAATGGGTGGTGAAAAAGTTAAAGTTGAAAATTTAAGAGTATACAAGGTAGTTCCTGAAAAGAACTTACTGGTTGTAAAAGGATGCGTTCCTGGGCACAAAAACTCTTATGTAATTATTGAGAAATAATGAAGGTAGCAGTTTTAGATATTAACGGAAAAGATACTGGTAGAAAAGCTGAGCTTTCTAAAGCAGTGTTCGAAATAGAGCCTAATAATCATGCTGTGTATTTGGATGTTAAGCAATACTTAGCAAACCAAAGACAAGGTACGCACAAATCTAAAGAGAGAGCAGAAATAGTTGGCTCAACGCGTAAGATTAAGAAACAAAAAGGTACAGGTACTGCGAGAGCAGGAAGTATAAAGTCTGGTATCTTTAAAGGTGGTGGACGTATATTTGGTCCAAGACCAAGAAATTACGGCTTTAAGCTTAACAAAAATGTAAAGCGATTAGCACGTAAATCTGCACTAAGTATTAAGGCAAACGAAAAGTCAATAGTTGTTTTAGAAGACTTCAATTTTGATGCGCCTAAGACAAAATCATTTACAGATCTTCTTAGTGCTTTAGGTATAGCAGATAAAAAATCCCTTATAGTGTTGGGTGGGCCAAATAATAATGTATATTTGTCGTCACGCAATTTTAAGGGTTCTGAAGTTATAACTAACACAGAATTAAGCACTTACAAAATAATGAATGCTAATAAATTAGTAGTTGTTGAGAGTGCACTAGAAGGAATTGAGTCGAATTTAAGTAAATAGAACAACGATGAGTATCTTAATAAAACCAATTATCACCGAGAAGGCAACTATGGATAGTGAGTTAAATAACTGCTATAGTTTTCAGGTAGATACAATGGCGAACAAGGTAGAAATCAAAAAAGCGGTTGAAGCTGCTTACGGTGTTTCTGTTGAAAAAGTTCGCACAATTAATGTCCGTCCAGAAAGAAGAACACGTTTCACAAAAACGGGTGTTCAACATGGTAAAACAAATGCTGTTAAAAAAGCAATTGTACAACTGGCGGAAGGTGAGACAATAGATTTATACGCTAACATGTAATTAGACACAAATGTCAGTTAGAAAATTAAAACCAGTCACATCAGCCCAGCGTTTTAGAGTAGTTAATGGATTTGACGCCAT
>JABDIQ010000158.1 GCA_013003655.1 Winogradskyella sp.
TATTTGTCCTCACATTGTCTTTAACAGCACAGGAAGATTACATTATAACAATTGGTGATCAGGTGAAATCAATTTCGTTAGATACCAATTACGACATACTTGTTAATGGTAAAAAAACTAAAGTATCAGTCACCAAAAAGGACACCTTGAATTACGGAGAGAACTTTTATAATTTTAAATATATTAAAAAACACAAGATCTCTAAGGCTCAAGTAGACGAGGATATAGACCAAATAATGATGATGACGGCAGGTGGTTCTGGGGTATTGGTGCAAAATTACGGATCTTTTAATCCTACCATGTTGCAAGAAATGATGCTAAATGAAATAACGAAAGAAAGCGTTAGTTACGGCTACAAATTAGATCGACAGGATTACGATCGTAAATTAGCGTCTGGTGAATCTCTAAGAGTACTAAAGGCCGTATTAGAATATAGAGGTGAAATTGAAACCTATGAGGTTTCGGCTTATGGTAGAAAGGATGAAGGTATCTTAATAATGACCATGGATATGGATATTGATACTGACACAGATGGAAAGAATATGATAGATCTCTTCTGGAAATCATTAAACATTAATTAGAAAAAAGTGCTTCTAAAACAGAAGCACTTTTTTTAATTATCTAGCATCTTACATCATGCCTGGCATTCCGCCGCCGCCCATAGGTGGCATAGCAGGTGTGTCTTCTTTAATGTCAACTAATGCACATTCGGTAGTTAAGATCATTCCTGCAACTGATGCCGCATTTTCGAGGGCAATACGTGTTACTTTCTTAGGGTCTATAATACCTGATTTGAGCATGTCTACATACGTTTCAGATTTAGCATCGAAACCAAAGGCACCTTTACCTTCCATTACTTTTGCAACAACTACACTTCCTTCGCCACCAGCGTTTTCAACAATAGTTCTTAATGGCGATTCAATAGCTCTAGCAACGATTTGTATGCCCGTAACTTCATCAATATTGTCTGTAGTAAGTTTTTCTAGTACAGATTTAGCTCTTACCAAAGCAACACCACCACCAGCTACGATTCCTTCTTCTACGGCCGCTCTTGTGGCATGTAATGCGTCATCTACTCTATCTTTTTTCTCCTTCATTTCTACTTCAGAAGCAGCGCCAACATAAAGTACAGCAACACCACCAGCAAGTTTAGCTAGTCGCTCTTGTAGTTTTTCCTTATCGTAGTCACTCGTTGTTGTTTCTATTTGTGCTTTTATTTGGTTAACACGTGCTTTAATATCTGCCGCTTTACCTGCGCCATTGACAATAGTTGTGTTGTCTTTGTCTATGGTTACGGTTTCAGCAGTACCAAGCATAGATAGATCTGCATTTTCTAATGAAAATCCACGTTCTTCAGATATAACGGTTCCGCCTGTTAAGATGGCAATATCTTCTAACATTGCTTTACGTCTATCACCAAATCCAGGTGCTTTTACAGCGGCAATTTTTAATCCACCACGTAATTTGTTGACCACCAAGGTAGCTAATGCCTGGCCTTCAACATCTTCAGCTATGATTAGTAAAGGTCGTCCCGACTGTGCTACTGGCTCTAAAATTGGAAGTATCTCTTGTAAGTTAGAGATTTTCTTATCGAATAATAAAATATAAGGATTCTCTAAATCGGCAATCATTTTATCTGCATCAGTTACAAAATAAGGAGAAAGGTAACCACGATCAAACTGCATACCTTCTACAACATCTACGTAGGTGTCTGTACCTTTTGCTTCCTCTACTGTAATAACACCTTCTTTACCAACTTTACCAAAGGCCTTAGCAATAAGATCGCCAATAGTGTCATCATTATTAGCTGAGATAGAGGCAACTTGCTTAATCATCTCAGATGAATTGCCTACTTTTTTTGCTTGTTTTTCAAGATTAGCAGCTATCGCTTCAACAGCTTTATCAATTCCGCGTTTTAAATCCATTGGGTTAGCACCAGCGGCTACGTTTTTTAATCCTTCTTTAACTATAGCTTGGGCTAATACTGTAGCGGTAGTGGTACCATCTCCAGCAAGATCATTAGTCTTAGAAGCAACTTCCTTAACCATTTGTGCGCCCATGTTTTCTAACTCATCTTCGAGTTCAATTTCTTTTGCAACAGTTACACCATCCTTGGTCACTTGAGGTCCACCAAATGATTTTCCAATGATTACGTTTCTACCTTTAGGTCCTAGTGTTACTTTTACCGCATTTGCTAAAGCATCAACGCCACGCTTTAAGCCATCGCGTGCTTCAATATCAAATTTTATTTCTTTTGCCATTTTTTATAAGTTTTTAATGCGAAACGGAATGTTTCGTTTTAGTGGTTTAAAATTAGTTTTATATACTACTAGTTTATTGTTAAACAATAGCAAGAATATCACTTTCTCTCATGATAAGATAATCCTTGCCTTCTAGTTTTAATTCTGTTCCGGCGTATTTACCGTAAAGAACCGTATCACCAGATTTTACAGTCATAGGCTCATCTTTGGTGCCCTTACCAACAGCTACAACTTTACCTTTTTGAGGTTTTTCTTTTGCATTGTCTGGAATAATAATTCCTGAAGCCGTTTTAGTTTCAGCTTCTACAGGTTCTATTACAACTCTGTCTGCTAGTGGTTTAATGTTTAAGCTCATTTGTCTATTTTATTTTTAAGTTAAAACGTTAGTTATAATGTAGTCTACTTTTACTAAAAATGTGCCAACTCATCTAAACTGACAAACTTTCAGCTACAAAAAAACCAACTACAGGAGCTGGTTTAATTTAATGTTTTTTATAAGTAGACTAGTTACTAGTATCGGTTGTTGAATCGTCAGTTGGTGTTGGCACTGAAATAGGGAGATTGGTATTCTCCTGAGTGTCTAATGCTTTAGACTCTGCTGATTCATTAGGTCCTGATATGGTAAGGTTAGAGGCTAGGATTAATAGAATTAAAACTACCGCCAATGCCCATGTGCTTTTATCTAAAAAGTCGCCTGTTTTCTTAACGCCACCTAATTGTTGTGTACCGCCACCTCCAAAGGAAGAAGATAGTCCACCGCCTTTTGGATTTTGAACCATGATCACTACTACTAGTAAAAAGGCTACAATAACTATAAGGACTAAAAATATTACGAAGGTACTCATGTTATATATTATTTTTTGCTTTTAATTCTTCTACTGCTTTAATTTGGGATGCAAAGAAACTACTTTTTTCTGGATATTTCAAACTTAATATTTTGTAAGATTGAATGGCTTTATCATAGTTTTTTTGTTCTACATAAATCCGCGCTAAAGTCTCTGTCATTAAGCTATTAATGTCACTATCATCATTAGCAATGAGGTTTATTTTAGGTGTGTGATCTTTTACTGGACTAATTTTAGGGTTTTCTTCAATGAAGCGATCTATAATGTCTATTTTCTTTTGCAGTGGTGGCTCTGATTTCGCATCCTTTATGCTTTCAGTATTTGGCTGTTCTTCTCGCTCAATTGGTTTAAAGTCAGTGATCTTAAGCCATTCTACAAATGAGTGTGTTTCAGATTTGTCAAACTCTAGAGGTTTGCCAAGATTTAGTGTGTTTTCTGGTGTTATGTTTGCTGTGTCAACGGCAAGTATGCCTTGTTGGTCATCATTTTCACTCTCATTCGTTATTGCTTTGTGATGTAAACTTGGTTCTTTGGCTTTAAATAAATTTGGATCTAATACACCCTCTGTTTCTTTAATCTGTTGTCTTAAAGCATCATCAATTTCTACACTTTTATTAACCGATATATCATCAATCTCGTTGACTTTTAATGTTTTAATGTATTCAGCATTTTGTTTAATACTGTCTGATATTTCGTTTTGATTAAATACTTCGGAAGTTATAAAATCGAATAACACACTGCGATCTGTTGTATGTGCTGCTGTGAGTTTTAAGGCATGATTGTATTTAAAACTGCTTTTGTTTTTTAAACCTTTAAGGTATAAGGCTCTGGCAGGCTGAAAATAAGGGTATTTGCTAATGACATCATTAATTGCTTCAGTTTGCTCTGAGGTAATTTTCTCTGGATGCTCTAGGATGTCTGTAAATTCTTGAATGTCCATAATTACCAGTTAGCTAGAGAGGCGTTAAAAATATCTTGAGTTATTCGCTCAAAAATTTCGTCCTGAGCGGTTGTCTTAATACTGCCAGTAAGTTGGGCATTTGCAGGATAGTCAAAAAAGAATGAAAATCGTTGTTCAAAATCCTTTTCGCTATCTAAGTTGTTAATGTATCTTACATTGACGCCTATAGTTAAGCGGTTTTGAGCTGCTCTATTATCTGCTGTGGCGGTCATTGGCGAAATGCGATACTCTGTTATTTCACCTTCGTAAATTAAATCACCACCAGAGTTGACCAAACTTAAACTGGTTTGATTTTGAATAAGGTCCTGCAGGGCATTTCTAAAGTCAATCTCCAAGCCTGGCTCATTTAATGGTGCATTATTTTGAAAATAATTAACTTGAAACGTAGTAGCATTTCCGGTATCTGCTCCAGTAAACGAGTAGTTAACCTTGCAGGCCTCCACGACCAAAAACAGTATAACTAATAAATATAGATGTCTTCTCATTAAATTGCGTCAATACTCCTTTATATAACGATAAGGTATTAAAGATCGTATTGTTTTATTTTGCGGTAAAGTGTGCGCTCGCTTATGCCTAATTCTGCCGCTGCGAGTTTACGTTTGCCATTATGTCGTTCTAAAGATTTTTTTATTAATTCTAGCTCTTTATCTTGTAAAGATAGGGTTTCTTCTTCTTCAATTTCTTGTGCAAAATGATATTTGTCTGAAGATATCTCGTCAGCTTCAGGTGAGGATTCTACATGCTCAGGAATTGACAACACCTCCAAGTCTTCAACAGCATCTTCTATATCTGATTTGTCTTCACCATAAATTTTTTGAATAAGGCCTTCGTTATCTTTTTTAACATCAGAAACATCACCACTTTTCATTAACTCCATAGTGAGCTTCTTAAGATCGTTAAGATCACTTTTCATATCAAAAAGAACTTTGTACAAAATCTCTCGTTCACTACTAAAGTCGCTATCAGATTTATTACTTTTTATTACCGCAGGTAAAGCGTTACCTCTATCTGGCAGGTATTGACTTAGCGTTGAAGAGTCTATGGTCCTGTTGTGCTCTAGCACAGAAATTTGTTCCGCCACGTTTCTTAACTGCCTAATATTTCCATTCCAGGAATAGGAGAGTAGCCGATTTATCGCATCGTCTGTCAATTTTATAGTAGGCATCTTATATTTTAGGGCAAAGTCACTAGCAAATTTTCTAAATAATAGGTGAATGTCATCTTTGCGGTCTCTTAATGCCGGTAGATGAATCTCAATAGTGCTTAGTCTGTAATATAGATCTTCGCGAAAGCGTTCTTTTTTAATCGCTTCAAACATATCTACATTGGTGGCAGCAACTATTCTTACATTCGTTTTCTGTACTTTGCTTGAGCCTACTTTGATGAATTCGCCATTTTCAAGAACACGCAGTAGCCTTACCTGTGTGGTTAAAGGTAATTCACCAACTTCATCTAAAAAGATGGTGCCGCCATCAGCGACTTCAAAATACCCAGATCTGGTTTGAGTAGCACCTGTAAATGATCCTTTTTCATGACCAAATAGTTCACTATCTATAGTGCCTTCAGGTATAGCACCACAATTCACAGCGATATATTTACCATGCTTTCTATGCGATAGCTGATGTATTATTTTAGGAATACTTTCCTTACCAACACCACTTTCACCTGTGACAAGTACAGAAATATCAGTGGGTGCTACTTGAATGGCTTTTTCAATAGCTCTGTTTAATTTGGAATCATTCCCAATTATTCCAAATCGTTGTTTTATAACTTGTACGGATTCCATTAGAATATATTTTTTAAACTAATTTGCATACGTAAATGTTTCGTCTTGACTAACAGATACACCATCTCCAAGATTGTAATTGCCAGACCTCGTAAGTATTCTATTTTGACTATCTGTAGTAATTTCAAAATTAGTTGTTATTCCACCTGATGAAATAGATATCCAATTATTTGCACTGTGAAATTGTGCTACAACTGGTGCTGCCTCATCATCGTAATCTGCATTGAACAGAGAGAACAAATATTGGTCATTAAAAACGGCTTTTAACGGATTCGTAAAACTATCATAACTATAGGTGTATTGTCCAGAAGTCTCACCTGTTAAGGTAGATTGTATGCAATTACCATTTCCATCATAAGTCAGCGTTTCCTCTAATAATACTGATCCGCCTTGTGTTGCTCTTTTTTCTATTAATCTATTGTTGTTATTAAATAAATAGGTGACACTTACAGTGCTATTAGAGCTGGTACGTGTAACTTCATTACCACTATAACTAAAGGTATATGAGTAATCTTCAGAATCGTCTTGAAGATCATCATAATTGATCATAGAAATATTTGGACCTACATAGGCAAGAGATAGTTCGTTTTGTGCAATATTATTCTCCAAAGTGTTTACCGACGTAATTTGTCCGCTTCCGTTTCTAAATAATATGCTATTAGAAAATAGGCTCTCACCAAAAAATTGAGATTCGGTATCAACACTCGTAACTACATTATTATTACTGATATCAAAATCTGCATTGACAATAATTTCACCAAAAATGGGAACTGTCGTTGTGGTGTCGAAGCGATAAGTTGTCATTGCAAACTCATCCGTATTCGGATTTTCTGTATCCGGATCTTCTAGATTTAAGAGACCAGCATCAATGGGTTCGTTATCACAGGATAGAAACACAAGTAGGGGTAAAACTGTAATTAATATTTTTTTCATTATTTATTATTGTTTGAATAATCCAGTGCTTCTCCAATTAAGGTGGCACTAGTACAATCATTGATTTTAACATTCACAAAATCACCAATTTTATAATGTTTTTTTGGAAATACAACCATTGTATTGGCACTGTTTCGGCCTGCCCAATGCGCATCAGATTTTTTAGACGTCTTTTCAATTAACACCTCTTCTATCTTACCTAAGTGAGATTGTGTTCTATAAAAGCTATGTTTGCGTTGTAATGCAATGATTTCACTTAATCGTCGTTGTTTAATTTCTGCAGGAATATCATCGTCCATTTTCCGTCCAGCCATAGTTCCAGGTCGTTCCGAATAGGCAAACATATAACCAAAATCATATTTAACGTATTCCATTAAGCTTAGGGTGTCTTGGTGGTCCTCTTCAGTTTCAGTAGGAAAACCAGCAATCATATCTTGGCTAATGGCGCATTCTGGAATGAGTGCTTTTATATTATCTATCAAGGTAAAATACTCCTCTCGAGTATGTTGTCTGTTCATGAGTTTTAAAATTCTATCACTGCCACTTTGAACAGGTAAATGTATATGATTACATATGTTAGAATACTTGGCCATAACTTCTACAACATCCAAAGTAAGATCTTGTGGATTAGACGTTGAAAATCTAATTCGCATTTTAGGCTGAGCCTTAGCACACAAGTCTAATAATTGCGAAAAATTGACTGCTGTGGCTTTTTGTATATCAGACGCTTTAGAAAAATCTTTTTTAAGACCACCACCATACCACAAGTAACTATCTACATTCTGGCCTAGAAGCGTAACTTCCTTATAGCCTTTATTCCACAAGTCGTTTACCTCTTCAACGATACTCTGAGGATCTCTGCTTCGCTCACGGCCTCGTGTAAAAGGAACTACACAAAACGTACACATATTATCGCAACCTCTAGTAATAGACACAAGAGCCGTAACACCATTACTATTTAATCTAACTGGTGATACATCTGCATAGGTTTCATCTTTTGATAAAACAACATTAACGGCATTTCTGCCTTCATCTATTTCGGTTAAAAGATTAGGAAGGTCCTTGTAGGCATCTGGGCCAACGACCATATCTACTATCTTTTCTTCTTCAAGAAACTTCTCCTTTAGACGCTCTGCCATACATCCTAAAACACCTATTTTCATTTTAGGATTAATTTTTTTAACAGCATTATACTCGGTGAGCCTTTTTCTAACGGTTTGTTCTGCCTTATCTCTAATGGAGCATGTATTGACCAATACTAAATCTGCTTCTTCAAGTTTGCTTGTAGTGTTAAACCCTTCTTTAGATAAAATGGAAGCTACAATTTCACTATCGCTAAAGTTCATTTGGCAACCATAGCTTTCAATAAAAAGCTTCCTTGTATTTCCTTCTTTTTTTTGTAGTAAGAGACTCTCGCCCTGTTTTTTCTCGTCAATAATTTTTTCCATAGGTACTAAAAGCTTGCTCAATAAACAAGTATGCAAAGATACTATTAAATTACAGATTATGACAAAGTGGCAGATGATTTATTTTGCATAATGAGGCAAAAAAAGCACTAAAATATTAACTTTGATGAAAACCAACCAACAGATGACACTTCAAGAACTTCAAAATAAAATACAAAATGCCAAACCATTAGACTTTGGAACCATCTTTAATCAGTCTATTGAATTATTTAAAAAAGTTTGGGTACAGGGCTTTATTATTTTGTTGTTAACTATGTTAATAGCAGTACCTTTTTTTCTTGTTATTTACATTCCACTAATTGTTTTCGGATCAATTGATTCCATGGAGCCAAACGTATTCTCTGATATGGAACCATTTGCTGCAGTATTATTTGCTATTTTATATTTGGTTGTCATCACAGCAGTTAACACCATAGCCTTTGGCTTTAAAGCAGCCTTTTACCGTATTTGTAAACACAAAGACTTAGATATAATGGCCAAGGAAGATTACTTTTATTTCTTTAAAGGTCCTTATTTACTGAAGACAATTAAATTAGCTTTAGCAGCAATGGGTATTGCCATAATTGCAATGTTATTATGTGTACTACCTATTATATATGTAAGTGTGCCTATTTATTTAATGGTTGTTATCTATGCGTTTAATCCAGAGTTATCTGTTTCAGATATTGTTAAGGCAAGTTTCGATCTAGGAAATAAAAAATGGCTAATCACTTTTGGATTGGCTATCGTCACTTCCTTTTTAGCCGGTATCGTAGGGATGCTCATGTGCTTCGTTGGAATATATATCACAGCATCTTTTGGTTATTTATGCCATTACTTCATTTATAAAGATGTTATTGGATTTGATGATGAAAACTATGCTTTACCGATTGAAAACTAAAATTGATTTTCAACGATTTCAATAGTTTTCACAATCTCTTAATAAGTTGTTATAGGGACCATTACATTTGAATGTTCAAATTGTAATTTATGGTCTATTTTGATGCAAATTAGGAATGTATCTTAATTTTCATATACATTTGTAGCCTTAAAAAACAGTGAATGTCAAAGAATTTAGTCATAGTAGAGTCACCAGCAAAGGCCAAAACCATTGAGAAATTTTTAGGTAAAGATTATAAGGTAGCGTCAAGTTTTGGACACATTGCCGATTTACCATCAAAAGAACTAGGTGTTGATGTTGAAGGTGATTTTACGCCCAAATATCAGGTTTCAAAAGACAAAAAAGATGTCGTTAAAAAACTAAAGGAGCTCGCTAAAAAAGCAAGCATGGTTTGGTTGGCTAGTGATGAAGACCGCGAAGGAGAAGCAATTGCATGGCATCTTGCCGAAACTCTAGATTTAGACCAATCAAAGACCAAGCGAATTGTATTTCATGAAATCACCAAAAGCGCAATTACAAAGGCCATAGAGAATCCACGAAGTATCGATTATAATTTAGTTGATGCTCAACAAGCAAGGCGAGTTTTAGACCGTATTGTAGGTTATGAACTTTCACCAGTGTTATGGCGAAAAGTCAAAGGTGGTTTATCCGCTGGTAGAGTACAATCGGTTTCAGTTAGATTAATTGTTGAACGCGAACGCGAAATTCAAGAGTTTAATCCAAAAGCGTCATACAGAGTCGATGCAGAATTCACCACTTTAGATGGCCAAACCTTTAAAGCTAAACTGCCTAAAAATTTTAACACAAAAGCAGAAGCAGAGGCGTTCTTAAAGAATAATGTTTCGGCATCCTATAAGATTGCAGATTTAGAAAAAAAACCTGTAAAAAAATCTCCTGCACCACCGTTTACAACATCGACATTGCAGCAAGAGGCATCACGGAAATTAGGTTTTTCTGTAAGCCGCACAATGAGTAACGCACAGCGATTATATGAAGCAGGACTTATAACGTATATGAGAACCGATAGCGTTAATTTGTCACAAGAGGCACGAAACGCTGCTCAAAAAGCCATAACAGAAAATTATGGTAAAGAATATAGTAAATCGCGCAATTATAAAGGTAAAGCAAAAGGCGCCCAAGAAGCACATGAAGCGATAAGACCAACCAACTTTTTTAATCAAAATGTCAACGTAGAAAGAGATCAGGCTAAACTTTATGATCTTATTTGGAAGCGCGCTATAGCATCGCAAATGAGCGAGGCACAATTAGAGCGAACCAATGTGAAGATTGAAATAAACAATGGAAAAAAATTGCCACAACTCTTTAGTGCTAATGGCGAAATCATAAAATTCGATGGGTTTTTAAAAGTCTATCTTGAAGGGACAGATAATGAAGACCTCGAAGAACAGTCAGGGTTATTACCAGATTTTAAAGTTGGTGATACACTCAATAATAATTACATAACTGCCACACAACGCTTTACCAGACCTCCAGCACGATATACTGAAGCCTCTTTGGTAAAACAACTAGAAGAACTCGGTATTGGTCGTCCGTCTACCTATGCACCAACGATTTCTACTATCATCAATAGAAAATATGTAGAAAAAGGAACAGTTGATGGCACAGAGCGTAGCTATGTTCAATTAACTCTAGAAAATGATGCTATTAAAGAGAAGGATCTCTCTGAAAAAGTAGGCTCCGACAAGGGTAAATTAGTCCCTACAGATATAGGAATGATTGTTACAGATTTCTTGGTCAATCACTTCAAAGGCATTCTAGATTATAATTTTACTGCTAAAGTTGAAGAGAGTTTTGATGATATTGCAGAAGGTAAGGAAGACTGGCGCTCTATGCTGAAAGACTTTTACAAGGATTTTCATCCAAAGGTAGAGAACGTTCAAGAAAATGCCGAACGCGAATCTGGTGAGCGTGTACTAGGAACAGATCCAAAAACCGGCAGACAAGTAAGTGTTCGTTTAGGTAAATTTGGTCCTATGGTGCAAATTGGTACCGCAGAGGAAGAAGAGAAGCCAAAGTTTGCAAGTCTTTCGCCAGATCAGCAATTAAACTCTATTACCTATGAAGAGGCAATGGATTTGTTTCAACTACCTAAAAAATTAGGAGAGTATAAAGGTGAAGACGTAGAAACCAATATCGGAAGATTTGGCCCATACGTTAGATACGGTAAAAAGTTTGTGTCTTTACCAAGTGGCGTAGATCCTCTTGCTGTTGAACTGGATGAAGCTCTAGTTTATATCAAAGAAAAAGAAAAAGCAGACGAGCCTATTTATACCTATAAAGGTCATGGAGTTACAAAAGGCAAAGGTAGGTTTGGACCTTTTATAAAATGGAATGGCATGTTTATAAATGTCAACAAAAAATATGACTGGGATAATTTATCTGAAAATGATATTGTAAATTTGATCGACGAAAAAATTCAAAAAGAAAAAGATAAAATCATTCACAATTGGGATTCAGAAGGCATTAGAGTTGAAAAAGCCCGTTGGGGACGACACAATATTATAAAAGGGAAGCAAAAAGTAGAATTGGCAAAGACCGTTGATGTCACTAACATGACATTAGATCAAGCCAAAGCTTATCTAGAGAAAGCAGCACCTAAGAAAAAATCCACTCGTAAAAAAACAGCTAAAAAAAAGTAACGTAAATAATGAATTTTAGTTTTCTTACCCCAGTATCAGACACGGTATTAGCACACAAAGAATTATTGTCTGAACAAGCTTTAGGAAGAAAGCTCAGAATTCATTCGCGACAAAACGGTATTCCTGATCTAGACGATATTCAAATTGCAATTATAGGCGTTCAAGAAACGCGTAATGATGTCAACTATATAGGACAAGTACCAAAATTCGACAATATACGTATGGCGCTTTATTTGTTATATCCAGGAAACTGGAATACCAATATTGCAGACCTTGGTGATATAGAACAGGGTGAAACTGTTGAGGATACGTACTTTGCAGTTCGTACCGCTATTACGGTATTGTTAGAAAAAAACATCATACCTATTATAATAGGAGGAAGTCAAGACATCACTTATGCCAACTATAGAGCTTACGATGACGTAATGCCAATGGTAAATATAGTAAGTATTGACACCAACTTTGATCTTGGTGATGCATCATTACCTATAAAGAATAACAGCTACTTAGGAAAAGTAATAACAGAAGAACCTTATAACTTATTTAATTACTCAACGGTTGGCTACCAAACCTATTTTAATCCACAAGATGAAATAGATCTTATGGAGAAATTGTATTTTGAAGCTTATAGACTAGGTGATATTTCTGCTAATATTCATTTAGTTGAGCCAGTGCTGAGAGATGCGCATTTGGTTACTATAGATCTTAAATCCGTGAGAGCCTCTGAAGTAAATTCAAAACAAAAGTATTCACCCAACGGATTTGATGGTAAAGAGATTTGCGCTATTTCGAGATATGCAGGTATTAGTAATAAGGTATCCTCATTTGGTATTTACGAATATCAGCTAGGTAAAAATGACAATGCAACTGCGATGCTTATAGCACAAATGATCTGGTATTTTTGTGAAGGTGTTAATTGCAGAGTAAAAGATGATGATTTTTTAAATGAGAATCAATATCAGAAGTATAATGTTTTGGTTGAAGATGACGAACTGGTCTTTTATAAAAGTTTAAAAACAGGACGTTGGTGGATTGAAATTCCATTTCTGCCTAACGTTAATAATAAATTAAAAAAGCATACGTTATTACCTTGCATGCACGATGACTATGTGCGTGCCACCAACGGTGAAATCCCTGAAAGATGGTTTAAGGCCTATAGAAAAAATAGTTTTTAAACTGTAAGATTTATACTAATTAAACCGTCATTTCATCGATAAAATGCAATTTTTTTAGGACGAAATGCAAAAAAAAGACCAAAAAAGTTGTTTTTTAAAAAATATATAAATATGTTTACCACCTTGAAATTAAGGACAACTAATTTAACCTCGAGTTTATATGAATATTAAGAAGCTAATTTTATTAACCATGGTCGTTGCGATGATCACCAGTTGTAACTCCGGTGATCGTGGGCAATTAGTGGGTGTCAGAGGGAAAAAATGGCATCCAGAAAAACCATACGGAATGACACTTGTTCCTGGCGGAGCATTTATCATGGGTAAATCAGATGATGATTTAGCTGGCGTTGCCGATGCACCTACAAAAACGGCAACCGTACGAGCGTTCTATATGGATGAGACAGAAATAACCAATAGCGAATACAGACAATTCGTTTATTGGGTAAGAGATTCTATACTAAGATTAAAATTGGCTGACATGGCAGATCTTGAAGGTAAAACTCCAGGTGAAGGCGATATTGGTGAATTTGCTTATTTAGACGCAGATCCCGATAATCTTAATGCTTATGAAAGTTATATGCTTAATACCTATGGTGATGAGCAACGAAAAATTAACAGAGATGTGGATCTTATTTTTGAAACAGACGAGTATCCAGACGAGCTTTATGCAGAAGTGATGGACGGTATGTATCTTCCTTTAGAAGAATCATACAATGGTCAGCGCACTTGGGACGTAAAACAATTTAAATTTCAATATACTTATTTAGATCTTCAAAGAGCTGCTAAGGACAGAACTCTAAAAAGATCAGATGTAATAATGAAAGATGAAGTAGAAGTCTATCCAGATACTACGGCATGGATCAGAGATTTTGCATATTCATATAATGAACCAATGCATAACGATTATTTTTGGCATGAAGCCTATGGTGAATATCCAGTGGTTGGTGTATCTTGGAAACAAGCTCAAGCATTTTGCCAGTGGAGAACTGTCTACCACAATGGATACCAAAAAAGTAAAGGCAAACAACCCGTAAATGCATACAGATTACCAAATGAAGCGGAATGGGAGTATGCTGCAAGAGGAGGTCTGCAAGGAGCAACATACCCTTGGGGCGGACCTTATGCTAAAAACGATAGAGGATGCTTTATGGCTAATTTTAAACCATTGAGAGGAGATTATGCGGCTGACCAAGCACTTTATACGGTTGAGGCAGATGCTTATGATCCAAACGATTTTAATCTGTACAATATGGCAGGTAACGTATCTGAATGGGTAAATGGCTCTTATGATCCATCAAGTTACGAATATGCATCAACGATAAATCCTAACGTCAATGATCCAAACAATGCACGAAAAGTTGTGAGAGGTGGATCATGGAAGGATGTAGCTTACTTTTTGCAAGTGAGTTCAAGGGATTACGAATATCAAGATTCAGCAAGAAGCTATATCGGTTTCCGTACGGTACAAGATTATATGGGTACAGAAGTCACAAAAAATTCAGCAACAAATTAAATTTAACAACTATAACTAAACTATTATTAACCTACTTAAGTTAAATCCATTAACTTAAACTAAAATTAAAAATTATGGCACAGCAAGGTAAAATGACAATTACAAACATGGTCTATGGATTGGGCGCGGCAATCGTAATCTTAGGAGCACTCTTTAAGATACAACACTGGCCTTACGCTTCACTAATACTTACAATTGGTATGATTGTGGAAGCCCTGGTATTTACTTACTCAGCATTCGAAAGACAACAAAGCGAATTAGATTGGTCTTTAGTGTATCCAGAGTTAGCAGGCGGACAAACCGCTAACAAAAAGAAAAAGGATGAACCTAAAGATGCACAAGGTATTTTATCTAAGAAATTAGATGAATTATTAAAAGAAGCTCAAATTGACGGTGAACTTATGGCAAGTTTAGGACAAAGTATTAAAAGCTTTGAAGAAACTGCTAAAAATATGAGTCCAACAGTAGATTCTATTAATGCAACTAAAAAGTACGGAGAAGAATTATCTCTAGCGGCTGCACAAATGGAATCGTTGAACAGCTTATATAAAGTACAATTAGAAAGCGTTAATCGTCAAGCATCAGTAAATGAAGAAGCTGTAGAAAACGCTACTAAGTTAAAAGAACAAATGCAGTCTTTAGCATCTAACCTATCATCATTAAATGGTGTTTATGGAGGTATGCTCACTGCAATGACTCCTAAAGCTAATTAGTTTTAATCAAATCAAATTAATTAACCTTAAAACTAATTAAAATGGCAGGAGGAAAATTATCTGCAAGGCAGAAAATGATCAACTTAATGTACTTAGTATTTATTGCTATGATGGCAATGAATATGTCTAAAGAAGTACTATCCGCATTCGGATTGATGGAGGCAAAATTTGCCGCATCTAATGAAGTAGCAGCTGAAAAAAACAGCGCTTTATTAGCAAACTTAGAAACCAAAGCTGAAGAGAAAAAAGAAGAATTTGCAGTGCCAGCCAACAAAGCAAAGCAAGTAAGTATCATTTCAGATCGGTTTTATAAATACATAGAAACTTTAAAGACGGATTTAATACAATCTGGAAAGTATGAGATAGATCCTGAAACGGGTAAATTACCGTTTGAGTCTATGGATAAAACAGATTTACTTGATGAAGCCTGGTTTACAGGAGACCGAAGAACCAAAAAAGGAGATGAGGTCATCGCTGCGATTGAACAGTATAAGAATGACATCACTAAAATTTTAGGAACTGATGTTAAGTACCAAAAAGCTATTGAGCGATTTGAAAATCGTTTTAGTCTAGATCCTGTTACCAATAAAGATGGTAAGGAATTAGAATGGTTAAGTTACAATTTCCAAGGCTATCCAGCTATTGCCTCTTACACTAAATTAACTGCACTGCAGAACGATATTAAAGTAACAGAGACAAACCTTTTCAATTTATTCTTAGGAAACACTTTAGATGAAGCAGTTTCATTAAAGAAGTATCAAGCTATAGTTTTAGCTGATAAATCAGCCTTTTTTGCTGGTGAAAAATTCCAAGGCAAAGTTGTATTAGGTAAGTATGCCAATGTAACGCCAACAAAACTTGTAGTACAAGGAAAAGAGATTGATATAGCTAACGCTATTGACTCTACTGGAGCAGCGAAGCTAGACTTCACTGTTGGTAATGTTGGTGAACAAAAGATAGATGGTAAATTTACCTTTTTAGAAGACGGTAAGCCTTTAGAAATAGACATCATTGGTAACTACGTAGTGGTTCCAAGACCAAATTCTGCTACAATTTCAGCAGATAAAATGAATGTTGTTTACAGAGGTGTAGCCAATCCAATGACTATATCATTTGCAGGTGTGCCAGATAACAAGGTATCTGCATCAGGAACTGGATTAAGTAGAGGAACAGGAACTGGCAAATACGTTATGAGACCTGGTACTGGTAGAGAAGTAACGATAAATGTTACTGCTACCTTAGATGATGGTAAGAAAGTGAGTGATAGAAAAACATTCAGAATTAAAGATATTCCAAAACCAACCGGAACCATTAGTGGTCAGGATGGTATTGCCAAATTACCTAAGCGTAATGTAGAGATTGGTACTGTAAGTGCTAAACTTGAAGATTTTGATTTTGAATTACCAATACAAGTAACCTCATTTAAGATAAAAGTTCCAGGACAACCTACAGTGGCAGTTGCTGGTACTAAGATGAATGCACAAGCTAAAGCTGCAATTAAGAGAGCTAGAGCTGGAGATCAGGTATCAATTTTTGATATTAAAGCCAAGATCGTTGGTAATACGTCTTATAATCTTAAAGGTGTTACACCAGTATTTGTAGAAATAACAAATTAATAAGACCCTTATCAGAGTTATATCTAGATAATGATGTCCCAAATAATTAATATTAAGTAAGATGAAATTAAGAAGTTTTTTATTAGTGATAGGTATTATGTCCGCCACCAGTTATGGTGTTGCACAGGCAAATATCTTAAACGCTAAAATTCCGGAAGAAATAGGTTTAAAAACCGAAGCGCAATTAGTTTTGGATAATGACCAACCTCTAGAATACGGTTATGTAGACGACAGAGATATCTTGTTTTCTAAAATGACATGGGAAAAAGTTGTACTAGATGAGCGTATCAATTTTCCATTGTATTATCCTATAGATACCGTGAATATGGATCCAAACCGAAGATCATTATACCATGT
>JABDIQ010000195.1 GCA_013003655.1 Winogradskyella sp.
ACAGAGATATCTTGTTTTCTAAAATGACATGGGAAAAAGTTGTACTAGATGAGCGTATCAATTTTCCATTGTATTATCCTATAGATACCGTGAATATGGATCCAAACCGAAGATCATTATACCATGTACTTATGGAAAATGTACAAAATGGAATGGTGAGTAGGGTTTATTCAGATTCCTATTTTACGGAGGAACGCACTATGGAAGATTTAGCACCGTCTCTTAAAAAAGAGGAAATTACTGATGAAGGTATTAACTATATGAATGCAGAAGGCCTTTCGTCTATTGAAGATGTGCCAGAAGAATATATCATTAGACGTGAGATTGGAGCTGCTGATATTACATCTTATCTTATTAAGGGTTTATGGTATTTTGACAAGCGTCAAGGCGAATTAAAATATCGTATTCTAGGAATAGCTCCTGCAGCACCAGATGTAAACTTTATTGATTCTGATGATGAAGCCAATAAAGAACCTATCGGCTTATTTTGGGTATTCTATCCAGAAATAAGAGATATTCTACATGAAGCCAAAGCATTTAATAATAAAAATAGTGCTAAGCCAATTACCTTTGATCATCTATTGAATAGCCGAAGATTTAACGGTATCATGTACAAAGAAGAAAATGTATATGGCGATAGAGAGGTTAAAGAATATGTGGCAGATAATGCACTCATGCAATTATTAGAATCTGAACGTATCAAAGATAAAATTAGAAACTTTGAACAAGATATGTGGAGTTACTAATAATAGCTTTATAAATAAATAAAAAACACTCACCTAATGTGGGTGTTTTTTTATACACAAAACTCAAAGTATAGTTACCTTTGCCTCAATGAAATCAATTGATTATATCATTGTAGGCACTGGTTTAGCCGGAATGGCATTTATTCAAACCTTAAAGCAAAATTCTAAATCGTTTGTAGTGTTTGATGATGCCTCACAACAATCGTCTTCGGCTGCAGCTGGTATGTATAATCCAGTTATTTTAAAACGATTTACAAAAGTTTGGAAGGCTAAAGAGCAACTTACATTAGCTCTACCATTTTATAGTGCTTTAGAAGCTCAATTAAATATTACCATAAATTATCCATTACAATTACGCCGGCGATTTACGTCCATTGAAGAACAAAACAATTGGCTAGTGGCATCTGATGACTTGGCCACAGTACCGTTTATGTCGTCCACATTCTTAAATAATGACAATAAACATATTGATGCTATATTTGGATTTGGTGAAGTATTATCTGCTGGAAGAATAGATACTAATACCTTATTGAATGCATTTAAAGATCAATTAGCAAAAGAACAACTACTCATTGCCGAAACCTTTAACTATAATCAGTTAAAAATATATAATGACCAACTAAGCTATGATGCCATAAAAGCCAAACATATTATATTTGCCGAGGGATTTGGTGTAAAACGAAATCCATTTTTTAATAGTGTTCCATTGAATGGCACCAAAGGCGAATTGTTAACCATTCACGCACCAGATCTCAAAATAGATTATGCTATAAAATCTTCAGTATTTGTAATTCCTATAGAAAAGGACCACTATTTGGTAGGCTCAACTTATAATTGGGATGACAAAACCAATCAACCAACAGAAAAGGCTAAACAAGAGCTCGTTTCAAAATTAAAGACTTTTATTAAGTGCGATTTTAGTATCACCGATCACTGGGCAGGAATACGGCCAACAGTAACAGATCGCAGACCCCTAGTTGGCCAGCATTCTCAATATAAATCACTGTACATCTTAAACGGATTAGGTACAAGAGGCGTAATGATAGCACCTTATGTAGCAGAAAAGCTGTTTAATTTTATTGAAAACGGTGAGTCATTAGACAATGAAATCAATATAAATCGATTTACTTCTTAGCCAAGGCCTTGTCATAGTTCATAAAAAGGTTGATCCATATATTACGAGATAGTCTCATTATTATAGGCATAAACACCACTAATGTAACAATGATGGATATAAATGAAGTATTGAGGCTCCCATCTAACATTACATAACTAATTATAAATGCCGCAACAGCAAAAGCTATACCCACACCATAGCTAACGTACATAGAGCCATAAAAAAACGACGGCTCTAATCTGTATTTTGTTTGGCAATGAGAGCAGTGATCGTATATTTTTAAGGTCTCTGTGATGATGTATGGATTTTTGGTGATGTACATAGATTCTTGATGACATTTTGGGCAAGCACCAAAAAGAATACTATATAGTTTCATTCCTTTTCTTATCATAGTTAAAACTATTACTTTTGCGAACTCATTAGTTTAGCAAAGATACTTTTTATCACCGTTTTACTGAGTAACAATTGTAACAATAATGCTCAACATTCATAATTTATCCATATCCTTTCAAGGCGAATATTTATTCGAAGAAATCACCTTTAAACTAGGGCAAGGCGACCGTATAGGATTGATTGGTAAAAATGGGGCAGGCAAGTCAACCTTACTTAAAATACTTTCAAAAGAACAAGAGCCAGATACTGGCCAAATGGCTGCAGATAAAGATTTAAAAATCGGGTTTTTAAAGCAGGATATAGATTTTGAATATGGTAAAACCGTTTTAGAAGAATCTTATGATGCATTTAAAGAGATAAAGGCATTAGAGAAAAAACTCGAAGAGATAAATATACAGCTGGCAGAACGCACCGATTACGAATCTGAAGCCTATCACCAACTCATGGTAGATCTTAACGACTTTCAGCATCAATACGAGATATTAGGTGGGTATAACTATCAAGGTGAGACCGAAAAGATCTTGCAAGGATTAGGCTTTAAACGCGAAGATTTTGATAAGTTAACAGACACGTTCTCTGGTGGTTGGCGCATGCGAATAGAGTTGGCCAAACTACTACTACAAAATAATGATCTATTGCTTTTAGATGAGCCTACCAACCATTTAGATATTGAATCTATTATTTGGTTAGAGAGTTTTTTAAAAACATTCAGTGGCGCCGTGGTTATTGTATCTCACGATAAAATGTTTCTGGATAATGTTACCAATAGAACTATTGAGATTTCATTAGGTAGAATTTACGATTACAATAAACCCTATACAAAGTTTTTGGAGTTGCGTAAGGAGATGAAGGAGCAACAAATAGCAGCCCAGAAAAACCAAGAGAAGCAGATTCAGCAAACTGAAAAACTTATAGAAAAATTTAGGGCAAAAGCGTCTAAAGCTACCATGGCCCAATCGCTGATCAAAAAACTAGAACGCATTGACAGAATAGAAGTCGATGAAGATGACAATAGTGTCATGACCCTTAAATTTCCTGTCTCTGTAACACCGGGAAAGGTGGTGATAGAAGCATCAAATATTTCTAAAAGTTATGGCGATCTCAAAGTGCTTCAGAATATTAGTCTGTCCATTCCTAGAGATTCAAAAACAGCATTCGTTGGTCAAAATGGTCAGGGTAAATCAACATTGGCAAAGATCATCGTTGGTGAAATTTCACATCAAGGCGAATTAAAATTAGGTCATAATGTGCAGATTGGGTATTTCGCTCAAAATCAAGCCGAATATTTAGACGGAAACAAAACCGTGTTAGACTTTATGATTGATGCAGCTAACGAGACTAACCGAAGTAAAGTAAGAGACATCCTCGGCGCATTTCTCTTTAGAGGCGATGAGGTAGAAAAATATGTCAAAGTATTGTCTGGAGGAGAGCGCAACCGATTGGCACTTGCAAAATTACTTCTGCAACCATTTAATGTGCTTATCATGGATGAGCCTACAAACCATTTAGATATAAAGTCAAAAAACGTACTTAAGGAAGCACTTAAAAAATTTGAAGGCACTTTAATTCTCGTTTCTCATGATAGGGATTTTTTACAAGGTCTTACAGATAAAGTTTACGAGTTTAAAGATCAAAAGATAAAGGAGTACTTAGGCGATATAGATTATTATTTAGATCAGAGAAATTTAGAAAATCTAAGAGAAGCAGAACGGCGAACAGTTGTTGCGGAGAGCAGAAGTGAAACTAATAAGCAAGATTATAAGGATCAGAAAAAATTAAAATCTCTTAATAACCGATTGAGCAAGATTGAATCTAAAATACAACAGTTAGAAAAAGACATTAAAAATGACGATGTTGCCTTAGCAACTAACTATGAGGAAACCGCTGCCGACAGTTCGTTTTTTGATAATTATCAATCTAAAAAACAAAAGTTAGATCAACTGCTTGAAGAATGGGAATCCATAACCCTTGATATAGAAACATTCAATAGTTAAACATTAAGATATTTTTAACTGCTATACATTACCATATAAATAACTTTGTAGCCTACTGACCAAATGAATTATGTTGTTAAGAAAAATCATCCTTTCTATCCTAGGTATTGCTCTAGTTGTAGGTGCAATTTTATTTTCTAATTATCTTATTGCCAATAAAAACAAGCCTAAGCCACAACGGCCTAAAGTTGTAAAAACGGTATTTACAGACACTGTAAACAATAGTACAATCCCTATTGTTATTTCTGCCAGTGGCAATTTAGTAGCTAAACGCCGTGTAGAATTATTTTCCGAAGTTCAGGGTATTTTTAAAGGAGGTAGTAAATTGTTTAAACCAGGACAGGCGTATAGAAGAGGTGAAAGTCTTATAAGAATTGACGCCTCAGAATATTATGCTAGTGTTCAATCGGCAAAAAGTAATCTTTATAATGCTATAGCAGCCATAATGCCAGATTTAAGATTAGATTTTCCAGAAGTATATCCTAAATGGCAATCTTACATTGCAAGTTTTGATCTTAATAAATCAACACCTGCCTTACCACAAATGACTACTGAAAAAGAAAATTATTTTATAACCGGAAGAGGAATTGTTTCTAATTATTACAATGTAAAGAATTTAGAGCAGCGTTTATCTAAATATACTATTAATGCTCCTTTTTCGGGCGTGCTAACAGAAGCATTAGTGACTGAAGGATCGCTGGTAAGAAACGGACAAAAATTAGGAGAATTTATTGATACTTCGGTCTACGAAATGCAAGTCTCTATCTCAAAAAGCTATTCAGATTTTCTAAAAGTTGGAGAACCTGTTGTATTGAATTCATTAGATGGTCTAAAAACATACAATGGCAAGGTTGTACGTATTAACGGCAGTGTTGATCTAGCTACACAAACGATTACCGTTTTTATAGAAGTTGCCAATTCAGATCTTCAGGAAGGATTATATCTCGAAGCACAATTAGAGGCTAGAGATGAGCCTGATGCTATTGAAATTGATCGAAGTTTACTTTTAGATTCTAATGAGATATTTGCTGTAAAGGATAGCATGTTAATGACTATTCCTGCCAAACCCGTTTATTTTTCAGACACCAAAGTTGTATTGAAAAATGTAGCAGATGGTACAGTGATATTATCTAAACCTGTGCCTGGAGCTTACTCTGGTATGCTTGTAAAACCTTACGTAAGCACCGAAAATCAATAAGCTGCAATGAGAAAAGTTCTGGCATTTTTTATTAGATATCATGTTGCAGTAAATGTTATCATACTGGCATTTGTCGTTTTTGGTTATTTAGGCTTCACATCATTAAGATCTAGCTTTTTTCCCTTAGTAGATTCAAAATTCATCAACATAAACATAACGTATCCTGGTGCGTCGCCTCAGGAAATTGAAGAAGGGATTGTACTTCAAATAGAAGATAATTTAAAAGGCTTAAAAGGTATTGACCGAGTAACTTCCGCTTCGCGTGAAAATAGTGGAAGCATTACGGTTGAGATAGAGAAGGATGAGAATATTGACTTCATGCTTCTCGAGGTTAAAAATGCGGTTGATAGAGTGCCAAGTTTCCCAACAGGTATGGAACCCTTGGTGGTGTCTAAGCGTGAAGAAATAAGACAAACCATAAGTTTTGCTGTGAGTGGAGAGAATATTCCACTGGCAACTTTAAAACAAATTGGTCGACAAATAGAGAATGATCTCAGAGGGATTAATGGTATTTCTCAGGTAGATGTAAGCGGTTATCCTCAAGAAGAAATTGAGATCGCCGTCAACGAACCTAATTTACTGGCTTATAATCTTACATTTAATGATGTTGCACTAGCCGTTGGACAATCTAATATTTTAGTGACAGGTGGAAATATTAAAACCGATGCTGAAGAATATCTTATAAGAGCAAACAATAGAGCCTACTATGGTGATGAGCTCTCTAATATAATTATAAAGGCAACACCCGATGGAAGAACCGTACGCTTAAAAGATGTAGCTATAATAAGAGACCGGTTTGCAGAAACACCTAATGCTACTTACTTCAATAAACAATTATCGGTCAATGTAACGGTAACCAGTACAAATAATGAGGATCTAGTATCGTCGGCAGAAAAGGTAAAAACCTACATTGATGAGTATAATGAGAAATACAATAATGTAAGATTAGATGTTGTAAGAGATCTGTCTATTACTTTAAAGCAACGTACACAATTACTAGCAGAAAATGCCATAGCTGGTATTTTATTGGTACTTATTTTCTTATCGTTATTTCTCAATACACGTTTGGCATTTTGGGTGGCATTCGGATTGCCAATTTCGTTCTTAGGGATGTTTATGTTTGCAGGTCAGTTTGATGTTACAATCAACGTCTTGTCGTTATTTGGTATGATTATCGTTATTGGTATTTTAGTCGATGATGGTATAGTGATTGCCGAAAATATCTATCAGCATTACGAGCAAGGAAAAACACCAGTACAGGCTGCCATCGATGGTACTATAGAAGTAATTCCACCTGTAGTATCTGCTATTATTACAACACTCTTAGCCTTTTCTACCTTTCTATTTTTAGATAGTAGAATAGGTGAATTTTTTAGTGAAGTCTCAGTCATTGTCATTTTAACATTAGTGGTGTCATTGTTGGAAGCCTTAATTATTTTACCTGCGCATTTAGCACATTCTAAAGCGTTAAGGCCAAAGGTTGCCGATGATACGCAGAGTGGCCTAAAGAAGTTCTTTTCTAAAATGCGTGTAATCAATAAATTTGGAGACCGTGTAATGGGCTACTTACGAGATCGTATTTATGCGCCAGTCCTAAAGTTTGCATTAGACTTTAAACTTCTCACTGTTGGTATTTTTATAACCTTGTTAATTGTAACCTTTGGCTCAATTGGTGGAGGAATAATTAGTGTTACACTATTTCCTAGAATTGCAAGTGACCAGGTCTCTATTCAATTAGATATGCCCAATGGTACCAACGAACGTATCACAGATTCTATTATCTCTATGATAGAAGATAAGTCTGCTATTGTTAATCAAGAATTCACAGAACAATATCTAAAAGGTACAGGTAAAGAACTTTTTGAAAATACCATCCGCATATTAAATAGCGCGTCTAGTGCTACACTGAATATTAATATGCTTCCAGGTGAAGAACGACCAGATGAGATCAATGCTATTTTAGTAGCAAATCGTTTGCAGGAAATAGTTGGACCTGTAACAGGTACGGAACGCTTATTATTTGGGTCTGGAAGTAATTTTGGAGGTAGTCCAGTATCTGTATCGTTATTAGGAAATAATATTGACGAACTCAAGGCAGCCAAAGCGGAACTGAAAATAGCTTTAGAATCTAATCCGCAACTTAAGGATGTTGAAGACAATGATCCGGCAGGAATTAAAGAGATTAGGATCAATCTAAAAGAAAGCGCCTATTTACTAGGATTAGATCTTCGTACCGTAATGAATCAAGTTAGAGCTGGATTTTTTGGTGTTCAAGCACAACGGTTCCAAAGAGGGCAGGATGAAATAAGAGTATGGGTAAGGTATGATAGAAGCAATCGTGGCTCAATCAACGATCTTGATGAAATGCGCATTATTACACCAACTGGAGAACGCGTTAATTTAAGAGATATCGCAGATTATTATATAGAACGTGGTGATGTTGTTGTTAATCATCTTGATGGTCGAAGAGAGGTACAGATCTCTGCTGATATGAAGGATCCCAATGCTAGCAACACAGACATTATGGAAGACCTTAAGAACAATGTTATTCCAGATATACAATCTAGATTTCCAACAGTTTCAGCGTCGTTTGAAGGACAAAATAGAGAAAAGGATAAATTAAATAATTCCCTTAAATCCGCAGGTTTGGTCAT
>JABDIQ010000201.1 GCA_013003655.1 Winogradskyella sp.
ACTATGAAAACGTAGATGTTTATGTAACGACTTACGATATTATTATTGAAGAAGGGCAGGCATTTTCAGAGATCCCAGAAGATGCATCTTTCTCGTTTAAAGACCACAGTTATTCGATCTCATATAAGCAGGTAAAACCGAATCATTTAAAAGTTGAGGTAAATTCAACGCCATCAATTTCTAATATCAATCCAGAAGATTATGAGGCTTTTAAGACCTATGTTAAAAATGTCTTGGAAGTAGAAAGTGCTTTTATTGGGTATAAGTAAGACAGGCAAGAACATATTTTAAAAAGACATCCCATGGGATGTCTTTTTTTTTGAAAAGAATATGCACTGTTACATTATTATTATTAAATGTTACAAGCGAAATAATCAATAAAGAATGAGTCCTATAACTTTGAAAATATAATCATTAGCCTAAATATTTTTAGACATTACAATTAACCGTGCTTTCACAAATACTTCTTAAGGCAATGTGAGAAAATGGTACTAAAAACCAAAAACATGAGAACCTTATTAATAATACTAATCGTCTTAAGTTGTATAAAATTTTCTAATGCCCAAACCATAGAACGCTTTAGTATTGATAGTGGTGGTGATTCTGCCACAGCTGGAGGTATTGAACTGCTCTATACCATAGGCGAAGTGAATATTCAAGAACGCAGTACGCCAACAGTTTCTGTTTCTGAAGGTTTTGTTGTACCTGACGGACGACTGCAACTGGAACCAAAATTGTTTCTACAAGGTCCGTTATTAGCTCCGGCTGCGCCAGGTTTAATGAATGATGACCTTCGCACTTTGGGATATATTCCTTTGCAAAGTCCGTATGCCGATCAGGCACTTGTTGCTGCTTCCGTTTTAAACACAGGAGGGACTTCTGGAACGGGTTTGCCACAAGATGATATTGTGGATTGGGTCTGGGCCGAATTACGTACTGCCTCTGATAACACAAAACGGATCAATGGACGCTCTGGACTATTACAACGCGATGGTGATGTGGTTGATCTAGATGGAATTTCACCATTGGTCATGCAAGCCTCGCCAACCTCATATTATGTGGTCTTAGCACACCGCAACCATATGGATGCTATGTCAGGAAGTCCTATTGGACTAACCAATGCACCAGTATCTATTGATTTTACAAATATTGGCTTTGGCGAATGGGGCCCTAACGCACAAGTCTTATTAGGAACTGGTGATAAAGCCCTTTGGGGAGGCGATACCAATTTGGCTAATCAAATCCGATTTTCAGGAGCAAATAATGGCACGAATGCCATTAAAGATTTTGTCTTAGCAGATCCGGCCAACGGATTCAATTCGGTGACCTTTGGGTCACAGGGTTATCTAAATATCGACATCAATATGAATGGTATCGGACGATTTTCAGGAGCTGGCAACGACAGCAATATTCTTAAAGATAATGTGTTGGCTCATCCAGCAAACGGCTTCAATTCTGTAACCTATACCATACAAGCAACAGTACCACCAGTTAACAATTAAAAATTTTTATCATGAGACAGTATTACACTTTTATTTTAGCATTTATAGTAAGTTCAATGGCCTTTGGTCAAACTTATGATCTTGGGGTCGTCCATGTAGCCGGATACGACTTTAAGGTGGTAGCCGTCCCTGATTTTGATTCCGCAGGAGATACAGATCTTTCAGACGTAGGATTTACCTTAATGTTACCCGCAGGAGCGAGTGATGTTGTTAATGAGGCTTCGGCATTAACACCACGAACCTGGACTGTTACCGAATTTGATGCTGCTTTTTTAACTGGCCTTGGATTGGGCGATGGCACAAGAGATGCCTTTCAATTTAATATGCCTGCAGGTCAGAGTTTGTTTGCGCATACTATGGGGCAAATGATAGATTTGGTTACCTTTAGTGTTAGTAATATGCCTGTTTCTGGAGTCATGAGCTTTTTAGATAACAGCGACCCTATTGCAGTTGGTTCAGGTGGTGTACTGGATAGTTTCTACAATTCCAATATTGATATGACCACAACCCAAGATTATTTTAGTGGTTACGCACCAGGCTTAGAAAGTTTTAATTTTGATACTTTGAGTACAGAAGATTTTCCAATAAATACAAATTCAATAAAAATTTATCCGAATCCAACTGCCGATTATGTATATATAGATTCGAATTTGCAGTTTAAAACTATTGATGTGTACGATATCAATGGAAGACGGGTGGCGCGTCATCAAGAAAATTTAAATCAAATTGATCTTAGAAATTTATCAGGAGGCGTCTATTTTTTATATCTAATTTATGAAGAAAAAAAATTATTTAAACGAATTATAAAAAAATAGACCTATTATCCCATATTTGATATTAATCATTTAGTTAGAGAAAACCTGAGCAGCTCAGGTTTTTCTTTTTTCTCAGCTATTTCCTTTTTTTAAAAAACCTTTAAAATTTGTAACTTACTGAATCATTAACCTTTATAAATGACCTTGCGATTTGCCTATATCATCCTTTCTTTGCAGTTTGTTTTCTTATCGGTCTATTCTCAAGAAGTCAACAAACCAATCAGCTTTCGCGATCTTACTGTTGAACAAGGTCTTTCTCAAAATTCGGTAGTCTCAATAGCACAGGATAGTACCGGTTATCTTTGGTTTGCTACTCAAGACGGTCTTAACAAATATGACGGTAGAGAATTTGAATATTTCAATCTCCAATTTGTTGATATTACACGCCCTGATTTTTCGCGCTTAGGTAAAGTTTATGTTGACACCAAAGGAGAGATTTATTGCATTGATCTTGATGGTAAACTTTTAAAATATAACAAAGACCAAAACCTTTTTAAAACAGCTAGCGAATTAGAGAATATTTCAACCGTATTACGCGATTCTAATGGCGATTTTTTTATCGGAACCTATGGTGATGGTCTGTTTAAAATTCAAGAAAAGACAGGAGATACTCTTCAATTATTTTCTACTAAAAAACCATTACCGGATATTTACGCCTTAAATGAATTTAATGATGAGCTATTTATTGCCGCTCATGGAGGGTTATATAAATTTAACAATTCAGATATATATCAGATTCCAAGCGCATTAGATAAACCTATAAACTACAGTAGTTATAGTTTTACAAGAGGAAAAGGACTTTTTATTGGAAGCTTCGGAAATGGTCTTTTTCTTTATGATGAGAATACCGAAAAATTAATACCATTTAAAGGGTTTTCAGAAGATAAAGACCTGCCCCAAAACTTAAAAGTTCAAGATTTACTCACCGATCATCATAACAGACTATGGGTGGCAACTTACGGCCAAGGTGTATTCTTGCTTGATTTTAAAAAGGAAATGATTCAGCATTTTTTGGCAGATGTCACAGATCCGTTTGCCCTTCATTATAATGATGTTCTTTGCCTATTTCAGGATCGAACGAATACCATTTGGCTGGGAACCGATGGTGCAGGATTGAGTTATTTTGATGAACATCTCATCAAATTTAGAATGCTAACAAATGATCATTTACCGGATGAGGTAAATGTCGACGTTATAAGATCAATTACAACTGATAATAATGGTAATATTTGGATAGGAACATCGGGGAAAGGATTAACACTTATTAACCCTGAAACCAAAGATTTTAAGACTTTAACTGCGTCGAATTCAGCATTGCGAACCAATAGAATAATGAGCCTTTACAATGATAAAGATGAATTGTGGATTGGGCATCAAGCAGGAGGTTTGCAACTAATGAACGAAAAAGGCAATATGAGCTCCTTTCCCGAATTAAAAACACAAACCATTTGGAAGATTTATCCGGCTTCAGAGGAGGAACTTTGGCTGTGCACAAGGGATGAAGGACTTATAAGATTCAACAAAAGAGAAGGAATCAAACAAACTTACAACAGCAAAAATTCGAAATTAAAAACTTCAAATATTCGAACCATTGAAAAGGGTCCGGGCTCTACTTTTTTTCTTGGAACCGAGGATGAAGGTTTATATGTTCTCGATGTAGTTGCTAATAGTATTCAATCCATTGAGGATATTCCAAAAAAGATCAAATCCTTAAACTTTCATCGGTTTGATCTTTGGATCGGAACAAATGGCAACGGATTATATAAATATGAAATTGAATCTAAGAAAATTGACTCTTTTACTGTGGATGAGGGCTTGTCAAATAACGTAATTTATGGAATCCTAATTGACGAAAACAATCATAAATGGCTTAGTACAAATAAAGGGATAGTAAGAATTAATATTGCTGATAATAAGGAAATAAATGTTGTTAATTTTTCTCCTCTTAATGGCTTGCAAGCCTTTGAATTTAATACAGGAGCATATTATCAAGATGGAAAAGGAATGATGTATTTTGGAGGGCTCAATGGGATTAACTGGTTTCAACCCAACCATATGTCTTTTAATGAAATGAAGCCTAAGACTGTTATTTCCAAATTCGAAATTTTTAATGAAAAAAGGTCCCTCATCCCAAATCTTGAGTTAGCTCATAACGAAAATACAGTAACATTTACTTTTGCCGGACTGCATTTTTCCCAACCACAAGAAAATCTATATAAGTATAAACTGGAAAATCATGATTCGGGATGGTCACCACCATCAACTATTAATACTGCCCACTATACCAACCTTCCTCCGGATGATTATACCTTTAAAGTGGTCTCAAGCAATTATGAGGGAGTCTGGAATCAAGATGCAGCTGAATATAAATTCACCATTCTCCAACCGTGGTATGCAACCCTTACTGCTAAAATAATCTATGGACTACTATTTATTTTTCTTCTTTATTCAATTTATAGTTATTTCAAATGGCGATGGGCTTTAAAAATGCAGCTGGAACTGGAACATGCTGAGGCCATCAGGTTAAAAAAATTGGATGATTTTAAGTCGAAATTATACACCGATATTTCTCATGAATTTAGAACACCCTTAACCTTGATAGATGGACCGGTTACCAACCAATTGCAAAAGAAAAACTTATCTGAAGAAGATAAAGAGGAACTCGAATTAATCAAACGTAACAGCAACCGTTTAATGAATCTGGTAAATCAACTGCTTGATTTATCAAAACTAGAAACCGGAAATTTGAAATTATCGGTTGTTCAAGATAACCTAGGTGCTCTAATGCATCAAATTGGAAGAGCCTTCAAATTCCAGGCTAATGAAAAAAAAATAAATTTTCAAAGCGATATAGCCAAGATCAAAACAGCATGGTTTGATAGAGATGTAGTAGAGAAAATCGTCACCAATTTGCTTTCCAATGCGGTGAAATATACACCTTCGGGAGGGCGGATATCCTTTTCCACTCAAGAGAAAGACGGACAATTAATCATCACAGTGATCAACAGTGGCAACACTCTTTTTGATGATGAATTACCGCGATTATTTCAGAGGTTTTATCAAGATAAATCGAATTCAGATGGTATGGGAGTAGGCTTGTCTTTGGTAAAAGAGTTATGCATACTTTCTCATGGAAATGTAGTAGCCAATACCTTAGATGATGATAGAATTCAATTTACAGTTACGTTGCCTATAGATAAATCATATTTCCATCATAGCGAGATAGATTTTGAGGCAATGGAGTCTCAAGAGAAAATAAATGAAATAGAAATAGAGGATTCAGATAAGTCTATGGTTTTGGTTATAGATGATGACGATGATATCCGGCAATTTATTAGGTCTATTCTAAACCCCGAATATGAAGTCATCGAGGCTTCTGAAGGAAAAACAGGGATTAAAAAGGCCATAGAGTTTATTCCCGATATAATTATTTGTGATATTATGATGCCCGGTCCAGACGGCTTAGAAACTACCAAGGCAATCAAGGAAGATCAAAGATGTAGTCATATTCCCGTTATATTACTTACCGCAAAATCTGGAGATAGGCATGAAATAAAAGGATTTGAAACTGGAGCCGACGCTTATATGACCAAACCCTTTAGTGCCAATAAATTGAAAATAAGAATTGAGAATTTAATAGAAGGTAGGAAGCAACTTCAAACTCATTTTGGAAATAACTTCGAGTTTAAAACTAAAGACATTCAAATTTCCTCGGCCGAGGAGCAATTTATTGAAAGATTGCAACAGGTACTTGATGACAACCTTATGGATCCTGATTTTAATGCTGAAAATTTTAGCAAAAAAATGTTGATGAGTAGAATGCAATTGCATCGGAAACTTAAAGCCCTTACCGATATGAGCAGTTCAGAATTTATAAGAAGACAAAGATTAAAACAAGCTGTTGCCATAATGACTCAAAATAATTGTACCATTTCTGAAGTAGCCTACCAAGTTGGATTTAATACCCCTTCCTATTTCATAAAATCATTTAAAGCGGTTTATAACTGTACACCTACTGAGTATCTTCAAAAAACATCTTAAACACTTTATTATCAGCGATTTGAAATAGTTGTTACATTTTAGGCATGAAATGTTACAATGCGAATACCAGCTGAAAATCTCCTGTATTAATTTAGCTTTTGATGGAAAGCAAATCTTCCTCACTTGTCTCTAAGAGCTAATGAAAAACTTAAAGGATCAAGATTTAGAGAAAAATGATTCAAAGATCTACCTAAGCATAGATCATTTAAAAGAAGGATCATATAAGCTACAGTTGCTTTTAAAGAACAAAGTGGTGAAATCCATCAAGTTTAAAAAATAAAAAGTTAGCTATTAATCAATGGAATGAGGAGGCGGTTAGTTTAGGCTGCCACCTCCTCTTAATTAAAACCAAACATTATGAAAAAAGGAATGTATCTTCTATTTCTAGGACTATTATTAAGTTTTAGTTCAATAGCCCAAACGGGAATCAATTATAAAGCTTATATAACGGATGATCTTGGAAACGCTTTGGTTGATCAAAGCATAATCTTGGAAATTACCATAAAAATTGGTGATGGTATGGCCATTATTTATTCAGAAAGTCATAATGCAATGACTGATGAAAATGGCATGGTAATGATAAATATAGGTCAAGGGACTCCCATTATTGGAGATTTTACTGATATTCTTTGGGGAAGCGATGAGCATTTTCTAAATGTACAAGTTGATATTGGATCTGGTCTGGTAGACATGGGAACTACACAGTTCATGTCTGTACCTTATGCTCTTTATGCTCCTTCACTTGGTTTGGAGAAAATTTGGGAAGGAGGAAGCCCAGGATGGCGACTTGCAGATACAAATCCAGATGCTTATGGTGATATAGGTTTAGCTGCAACTGACATAAGCATTAGTTTAACATCTAATAATTCTACTTATGGAGCTACAGGAAATTATTCTTTTGCCAACGGTTATCAAACCACCGCTTCCGGATCACAGTCTATGGCTGGGG
Source organism: Winogradskyella sp. (assembly GCA_013003655.1). Classification (GTDB taxonomy): domain Bacteria; phylum Bacteroidota; class Bacteroidia; order Flavobacteriales; family Flavobacteriaceae; genus JABDIQ01. The sequence continues at coordinate 7,308 of JABDIQ010000201.1, forward strand.
GATTACAAACTGTAGCCTCCGGTTTAAATTCATTTGCCTTCGGAAATTATTCAAAAGCTGAAGCCATGCATTCAACAGCCCTTGGAAGTTATAATGTAGGAGGAGGTTCGGCTGATACATGGGAAGAAACAGATCCATTATTTGAAGTTGGAAATAGTATAGATGGTGCACCTAGAAGTAATGCGTTAACTGTTTTAAAGAATGGAACTTTAATTGCTCCAAGTTTCGAAATTGACGAAATAGTAGATCCAAAATCATTAATTACAAAGGAATATGCAGATGCAAATTATTCTGGTGGTGGTGGAACCGGTTTAGAATTTATTGAAACAGGAAACGGAATCGGTGGATGGCGCTTAGCAGGTAAAGATCCGGCCAATTTTGGAACTATTGGTATAAACGCTGTTGATCTTAGCGATAGTTTTTTTCCTTCAACCGTAAATGGAGCAACCGGGGTTTCCAGCTTTGCTGTTGGTGGTGATGTGATCGCCTCGGGGTTTGCAGCGATGGCAATTGGAGCTAATAATCAAGCTATTGGCGATCAATCATTCGCAGCTGGTAATGGCACTATTGCTTCAGGTAATTATTCTGTTGCTTTTGGAGAACTGAGTTTGGCGTCTGGGAATAATACAATTGCTTCAGGATATAATGCTCAAGCAATTGGCCATTGGGCAAGTTCCTTTGGTCAAAACACCTTAGCCGAGGGCTGGAATTCCTTTGCAGCCGGGGTAGGATCTAATGCTACCGGTACTCAATCAACATCTATTGGTGGAGGTAATACGGCATCCGGACATAGTGCCGTAGCCTTAGGAAATGGGAATTTAGCCTCAGGTCAGAACTCTACAGCATTTGGTCAAAATACAATTGCTTCAGGTGCATATTCAACAGCTATGGGTGCCTTTACAAAAGCAGAATCTTTTATGACTACTGCTATTGGCAGATTTAATACAGGAGGTGGCCATCCTACATCATGGGATGGATTCAATCCTCTATTTGAAATTGGAAATGGATTTTCTGAAGCCACAAGGCAAAATGCGCTAATTGTCTTTAAAAATGGAACTATTCACGCGCCAACCTTTGACCTTTTATATATGACTCATCCAAAATCACTGGTGACCAAAGAATATGTGGATTACAATTTTGAGAACGAGCTAAGTGGTTTGGAACTCATAGTTGAGAATATGAAAGGGGGATGGCGATTAAATGATAAAGATCCGAACAATTATGGTGATATAGGTGATCATGCAATAGATTTAAGTGAAAGTAATACGAATAGTACGTCTTATGGAGCTACAGGAGATAATTCTTTTGCAGTAGGATATCAAACCACCGCAGCGGGACAGCATTCAGTGGCATTAGGGCACCTCACACAAGCATTAGGATCAGATTCGTTTGCCGTTGGACTGTTAAGTCAAGCATCGGGGAATTATTCGGTTGCCATGGGTAATCAGTCTAACGCCTCAGGAGAAAATTCTATTGCATTTGGAAATTTATCCTCTGCATTCAGTGTAGGTTCTATTGCCATAGGCGATAATGCAGAAGCAAGTTTTAATCATTCTGTAGCAATTGGAAATGAAACTAGGGCTTTTGCCGACTGGTCAACAGCCCTTGGTGTAAATACTTTTGCCAGTGGGATCGCATCTACCGCCATGGGAAATCTTTCTCAGGCAGGTGGGTTATATTCAACCGCAATGGGCACAAACACCAATGCCTCTGGAGATTACTCTACAGCAATGGGCGTTGGTTCACAAGCTCAAGGTCAGTATTCCTTATCAACCGGAAATTTAACCACAGCTCTAGGAGATTTCAGTAGCTCATTTGGGGATAACACTCAAGCTAACGGAAATTATTCCTCCTCTTTTGGAAAAAATACTGTTGCTTCTGCAAGCCATACCGTGGCTATGGGCTTAGGAACAATTGCTCAAAATCCTAGTAGTCTGGTAATAGGAGAGTATAATGATATCTATGACGATGTTCTTTTTCAAATAGGTAATGGTACAGGAGATGGCACTGATGGAACATTTAGAGCCAATGCTATGACGGTTTATCGAAACGGGCATGTCCTTGCATGGAGTTATGATTTAGCATCGGATAAAAGACTAAAAACCGATATTTCCGAGATTGAATATGGGCTAAAAACCGTTTTAAGTTTAAATCCTGTTTCCTACCATTGGAAAAATCAAAAAGATAAATCTCAAAAAACCTTCGGATTAATCGCTCAAGATGTACAATCTATTTTAAATGACATTGTGAATGTTGGTGAAGACGAAAGAGAAACTTTAAGTATAAGTTATGTTGAGCTTATTCCTGTACTTATCAAGGCAATTCAGGAACAGAATCAAACTATCACAGATCAAGAACTAAAGATTAATCAACTTTCTGCAGATAAGGAATCAACATTAATGGTAGTAAATCAGCTTATTGCGAGACTTGATGCAATGGAATTAGAACTTAATTCAAATAAAAAATGAAAACATTTCAAATTATACTAGCTTTTTGCTTCACTTTAGTTTCATTTGCCCAACAAGGCATTAACTATAAGGCTCTTATAAAAGACAATTTGGGTAATGTTGTTGACAGCCAATCTGTTACAGTTCAGTTGTCTGTTTTAGAAGGGGCAGCCATGAGCACCTCCTATAGCGAAAGTCACAATCCAATCACCGATGCCAATGGTCTGGTGGTGTTAGACATTGGGCAAGGCACTCCTATCTCCGGAACTTTTGCAGGAATCAATTGGGGAGCCGATGATCATTTCTTAAATGTGCAGGTAGATATTGGCGGCGGACTTGTGGATATGGGAACCACCCAATTTATGGCAGTGCCTTATGCATTAAGCAGCTCTGACCACCGCTGGGAAAACGTTGGATCGCATATTTATAATGATACACAGTCAGTTAATATAGGATCAAACCTCGCTCCGCAAGGTCAGTTGGAAATTCAATCAAACAGCACTGTTGCCAATTCACAACTGACCCTTACCGAAACAGAAGACGATTATGCGCGCTTGAACTACAGAACCGCCAACGGGGATTTCTATTGGACAGTAGCAGGATTAACACAACCATTGGTAGAAGACGACAGATTTAATATCTATAATTCCAGATATGGAAATATTATGATGATGAAGGGTGACGGAAGGGTTGGTGTGGGGACCGACCCTCGTACACCTTTTCATGTTCAAGGTGATAAACGAGTATTATTCGGACATGATACAATTAACGGCGGGCAAAAATTGATGTTCTTACCAGATAAATTAGGGGCCTTTAGGGCAGGACGAGTATCAAATATTCAGTGGAATGGAGCCAATATTGGTAGGGCATCTGCAGCCTTCGGAAATAGTACGGAAGCAACTGCCGATTATTCATTTGCTGCAGGATCATTGACAGATGCATCAGGATTTGCCTCTTTTGCCATAGGGGACGGTACAGAAGCATCAGGAAGTAAAAGTGCCGCTTTTGGAGAAGACACAGATGCTTCAGGGTCCAGCAGTAGTGCTTTCGGCTATTTTTCAAATGCTTCGGGATCTTTTTCGATGGCAAGTGGTCATGGTGCTCGGGCGTTGGCTTACTCATCAATGGCCTTCGGAAGATATAACACAGGTTTAGGTGATAGTTTCACTTGGGTTGATACAGATCCTTTATTCGAAATTGGAAATGGGGCTGATAATTCAAATAGAAGCAATGCGCTTACGGTATTAAAAAATGGAACCATTACTGCACCAAGCTTTGATCTTGGTGAAATAACAGATCCCAAGGCATTAACTACCAAAGAATATGTTGACTTGAATTCAGGAGGAGCCTTTTCAACTAATAGCAATATTACCTCAAATGCTAATGGAACTTATTCAACAGATAACTTCGTTTTTGGCTCACCCCAATTGGACGATACCGGAAATCCAGACAATGATATTAGAATGTTCTTCAATAAAACTAAGGGTGCATTTCGTGCGGGAAATGTAAATGACACTCAATGGGATGATGTTAATGTTGGATTTAGATCATTTGCTGGTGGAACAAATACCATCGCTTCCGGAGGAGTTTCATTTGCCATGGGAATAGATACGGAAGCATCCGGAAATAATTCAACAGCATTAAATAATTCAACCATAGCATCTGGAACTAATAGCTTTGCAATTGGCATTAATACCAATGCCACTGGACTAGCTAGTTTTGCAAGTGGAAACGATACAACCGCATCCGGAATTTATTCTAGTACTTTTGGTCTTGGAAATCAAGCGATTGGGGATTACAGTTCGGCATTTGGAATAAATTCTCAAGCTGTTGGTGGATTGAGTTTTGCAACCGGGCAATTAACAGTTGCAAATGGATTTTTTTCTTCAGTATTTGGAATACAAACCTTATCAGATTCTCATGCTTCTTTTGTTTTAGGGAGATTTAATGAGGGTGGTGGAAATCCATCAACGTGGGTTGCTACAGATCCACTATTTGAAATTGGAAATGGTTCTAGCGATGTCTCAAGAACCAATGCACTAACAGTATTAAAAAACGGAACTGTATTAGCCCCAACTTTCGATCTTGCAGAGATCACAGATCCTAAGGCACTTACAACCAAAGAATATGTTGATGGAATCATCCCGGCTGCCGCAAGTGGATTGGAGGCTATTGATGAAGG
>JABDIQ010000215.1 GCA_013003655.1 Winogradskyella sp.
AAGATTGGCCTGCTTATAAAAAGTACTTTATGCACGGAACAAGTCATCATATAGGTCTTGATACGCATGATTACGGATTACTTCATGAACCTATACAAGCCAATATGGTCTTTACAGTTGAGCCTGGCATCTATATTCCTGATGAAGGTTTTGGTATACGTCTTGAAGATGACGTTGTAGTGCAAGAAAAAGGAGTACCATTTAACTTAATGCGAAATATTCCTATAGAAGTAGAAGAAATTGAAGAGCTCATGAATTCCTAAATTTTTTGAGGTATAAACTAAGTTTATGACAAAACAAAGCGATTCTAAATCATGGGTAAATGCCTTACGAGATATCATAGAAGTGATATTAAAAAGTTTGGGCAAAAGCAATAGAGCTAGAACTTGGCATCAACATGTTGTACCTTACGAAGAAGGATGGGCAGTTAGACGCGAAGGAAACAAAAGAATAACATCTAAACATCGCAAACAAAGTACGGCAATAAGAAATGCAAAAGCTATTGCCAAAAGGCGTAAAGCAGATGTTATTATACATCGTGCAGATGGTGGAATAAGAGATAGAATTAGTTTTGATTAGCCCTGTAGGTAGATACCAAGTTTATTAAAGTTTCGATTCTTAATGTTAAATAATTGCTAAATCTTTGTTTATCATGGATTTAGTGTTGGTTTGAAACATCCAAAAGCTGTAACTTAGGCGTATTATATTTAGACGTTTAAAAAGCCCTTGCTATGAATCCATTAAAATTATTTAGAAAACGACGCCTCGTTTACGAGCAGTCGCAATTACAACAGCGAAAAGACAACGCGTTAAGCCAATCCAGAACTCAAGTAACTAAAAGTTACAATGAGTCTGATGATCCCTTTTTATTTATCTAAGATTATAGATCTACAAAAGAGTTATTCTTCATCTCTCGGGTTTAAACTGTTATAGATTAGAATAACGAAAAATGTAAAGAATGCTGGTAACACCCATCCCAAACTATAGGCACTCAACGGTAATGTCGCCATCAGACGTAAAATCCATTCTGCTGAAAAAATTGCTCCTAAGACTTCAGGCAAACTACACAATAACGTAACAAATACAACAGCTCTAAACATAAGTGTAGTTGCTAATCTTTCTGGTAATACGGTTAACAAAATTAAGACTATAGAGATGGGATATATTAACAATAATGCGGGTACAGCAACATCTATTATAACGCCAACTTCAAAACTGCCAATTAATATTCCTAACACACAACTAATAATAGCTGCTACTACGTATGCTCGTTGTGAATTTTTAAAAAGCGTTTTAAAAAAATCTGCAACCGACACTATTATGGCAACCGCAGTTGTAAAACAAGCTAATCCCATTAAACTATTAATGAAAAGAGTTCCAGTAGCGCCAAGTGTTTTTTGAGCAAGTCCTTGCAATAATTGAATCCTGGTTATTGAAGTATCAAATTCATTTGAATATTTGGCTCCTAAAGCAATAAGACCTGCATAAATAATAAAGAGACCAGTCATGGCAATTAGTCCAGATCGTGCAATTATTTTTCGTTTCTCGTTGTACGATGATGCGCCCATGGCATTCATTGATACAACCACAACACCACCCATAACCATGCCAGCTATGGCATCGTAAGTTTGGTAACCTTCCAGCAATCCATCTACTAGTGGTTGCTTAGGCTGTAGAACTCGCTGAACTTCATTTAGGGTTTGAGGAGACCAAAAAAGTCCTATTCCAATAATAGCCGCAACTATAGCAACAAGTATTGGAGTAAGATATTTACCCAAGATACCGAGCACTTTAGTTCTATTCATTACAAAAAGAAAAGCCAATAGAAAGTAAATTGTACTTGTGGTTAATGGATGAACATTAAAGAAAGGAGCAA
>JABDIQ010000220.1 GCA_013003655.1 Winogradskyella sp.
ACAAATACCAAAAGTAATGCGACTTGTTTATGCTTCATTCCCAGCCTTAACAATCGATGATGTATATGGTTGCGGTCTGCGCTAAACGGACTTCGGCCATCCCTTATACGAAGCACAAAAACGCGCAAAGTATCCATGATGGGATAGGACAACACTGCCAGGACCATGATGGGGCCATTAGAAACAGAAAACGGGGAAGTTTCCAAAGCATTTAATTCTAAAAAAGCAAGTGCCTGAAAGCTCAATAAAAATCCGACCACCATAGATCCCGTATCTCCCATAAAAATCTTATTCTTCTCAGACAGGTTATACCGCAAAAAACCTATGATAGCCCCTATTAAAACAAAGGAAACTAAGACAAACAGAGGGTTGTTATTAAGTAAGAAGAAAATCCCGAATGTTGCACTTACTACCAGGGCAATGCCTCCGGCCAGGCCGTCTACCCCATCTATTAGGTTAAACGCATTGATCATTGCAACCAAAACAAAAATTGAAAATAATACGGAGACGCTATAAGGCAATACCCCTATCCCCATGAGTCCTTCAAAACTAAAAAGCCTGATATCTGCCAACAGCACTACAATAGCTGCAGCAACTACCTGACCCATTATTTTTTTCTTTGGAGTAACCGCCACAAGGTCGTCCTTTACACCAAGGAATAAAAGAATCATGGTAGCGCCCATCAGTGCCAGTATCCTAATAAGATCCTCACTCTCCAATCCAATAATAGAAGCGAAAATGATAAGAGTAAAAGTAAATGAAATGTGGATCCCTACACCTCCCATAGTTGGGGTTATTTCTCCGTGTGTACTTCGATGGTCTGGCTCATCCATCAGTTCTTTATGACGCAGAGTCCAGATCAGTGGCGGGTAAATTCGATTAGCAATAAAAAAGGTGATAAGCCCGGAAAGGAAGGCTAAAATGTACAGGTTGGATAATAAAGATTTAAGATAAATCATGAGGCAATTTGGGGTTATTTAGGATACAGGGCTATCTAAAGCCCTATACACCTATTCAGAAAATCTAAAACATTCGTTGATATTACTTCATAAATTAAATTTTATCATCACTGCAAAGAATTCCATTTAACGCTGCCTCCGCCAGACATTCACCGCTAAAGTAATTTCAAAAATCTCCTGAAAAAATCTTTTGGGTATTTTTTACAATTTATCATTTCAGGGTCTTTAATTTTCTAAATTGTCGACTTTTAGGAGCATTAATTTATATATTCTCAGTTTTCCAAGATCGATTTTGCTTCAAGCGATTTTAAAAGCTATTCTTAATACTGAAACCAGACTATTGTGAATATTTCAGTTTTATTTCCTCTTAAGGATTTATAAGTCTACAAAGAAAAATACCAAGGTGGAAATCAAATTATTAACAACCCATTAACAATCCCATGATCAAACGAATTTAATGACACCTTTTTCCATGCATTTGAATAGCATATGTTATACCATAAATAAGTTGCCATACCTATCATCTTTACTGTAAAAACCTGGTTTGTACTATAATTAGAAGGTATTTTGTCGTTAATACATTCTATATCAAAGACTTTTGATGAAGAATTCCCAGATTTCCCTTAGATTAGGAGTCCCAAAAAATCAATTTTGAATATAACCAAGACCAAATTTGCTATTGTTCTAGCTATTGTAATAGTTGGATTTGGCATTGGGATATACCTTCAAGATCTCAAACA
>JABDIQ010000125.1 GCA_013003655.1 Winogradskyella sp.
ACGATCCAATAGATCAAAGAGAACGATTTGAGCATCAATTAAAACTTGCTGCTAAAGGCGATGATGAAGCTACAGAATTTATAGATCATGATTTCTTAAGAGCCTTAGAATATGGCATGCCTCCTACCTCAGGTATGGGCATTGGCATGGATAGATTGCTCATGTTTTTAACTAATAATCAATCCATTCAAGAAGTTCTATTCTTTCCTCAAATGCGACCAGAAAAAAAGATGGTAGACTTAAATGAGGATGAGAAAGCAGTACTTAATTTATTAAAATCTAAAACACCTATAGATCTCAGTGAATTGAAATCGCAATCTGGTCTCAGTAATAAAAAATGGGATAAAACCATAAAAGGGCTTACCTCTAAAAAAGTAGCTAAAGTCACAAAAACAGAAGATCATTTATTAGTAGAAATTGTTTGATCTGTCTATAAATTAGACCAGTAAAATCACTTTTATTTTTAATACTCATTTACCGTTCGTCGATTAAAATCCCATATTTAAGTGGATTTTACTAAATTCCACATCTTGTTTATTGATCCTCAAATGATGAAACGGATAACCTACTTCGTAATATTACTCCTTGTCTTACTTGGCTGTCAGGTGGATGATGAATCAGTTATTGACCAATGTTTATCTCCAGATACCTTAACTTTAATTGGAGTTTCTTCAAATGCTGCTACGATCACTTGGTCAGCTACTAATGAAATTTCAATTTTTGAAATTGAATATGGCTTATCTGGATTTGCAAAAGGAACTGGAAACGTTGCTTCAACCAACATTAATAGTATCATCCTTAGTGGTCTAAATCCCGAAACGTCGTATGATATTTATGTTCAATCTAAATGTTCCATCAATAACCTAAGTGCTTGGTCAGAGAAATTTACATTTAGCACCAATATACCTCTCGTTGTACCACAATTTAGACCCTTGTTATCACAATTAAATATCTATACAGAAACACTTAAAGATCTAAATGTTTCGCCTTTAGCTTTTGAATATAAGTTAGCCACTCCTTTGTTTTCAGATTATTCCCATAAACAACGCATAATTGCATTACCTGCTGGGCAATCCATGATCAGTAACGGAGATGGATTACCCACATTTCCTAACAACACAGTTATTACCAAGACATTCTATTACAACAATGATGAACGAGATTTATCTCAAGGCAAACAAATTCTTGAAACCAGAGTATTGATAAAAATAGATGGCGAATGGCAAACAGGAAATTACAAGTGGAATGAAGCACAAACTGATGCTATATTAGATTATCAGGGTAGTGAAGTACCAGTTAGTTGGATAGATGAAAATGGTAGTGTTAATTCGTTAACCTACAAAATACCATCTAACACGGATTGTTTTACATGTCATAACACATACAATCAAATAACACCAATTGGCCCTAAACTGAGAAGCTTAAATTTTGATATAAACGGCAATAATCAATTGCATCAATTTATTAATAACCAATATATAACAGGAGTTTCTGTATCTTCTGAGATCTCACAGTTACCAGATTGGACAGACGTATCTTTGTCTACAGAAATCAGAGCCAGAGCTTATATGGATATTAATTGTGCGCATTGCCATGTGCCTGGAGGTTTTTGTGAAGATCAATCTACACTAAATTTAGCTTATGAAACCTCGTTTGTAAACTCCAATATCTTAAGCAGAAAAAATAGTATTCTTTACAGAACTACCAATTACAATCCTGGTATAAGTATGCCCTTAATTGGCACCAGTGTTCTTCATGGCGAAGGTGTTGATCTCATCCAAGAGTATTTAGATTCACTCTAAATGTTAAGTTAAAAAAATATTAAAGTCGGTAGTATTAAACTATACTACGTTTCTATTGTATATTTTCATACGAAATTTAAAACCGACTATTTTGAAACATCTCATTACTAGGCTATTATTTGTAGCCCTCACATTGGTAGCATTCTCTTGCTCTACTGCAAAAAAAGCAAGCAAATCTAAATCATCATCAACAGCACAAGCTAAACCACCGGCTAAAAAACCTGGTAAAAATGATATCCAACCTTACAACAAGGTGATCACAAAAGAGGCTAAAACAGATGAAGGATTATTTGCTGTACATAAAATAGATGAAAAGTATTTTTATGAAATACCAGACTCACTATTTGAACGTGAAATGCTAATGGTAACTCGTATTTCGAAAACAGCTTCGGGTCTTGGTTTTGGTGGTGGAAAACTAAGTGAACAAGTATTACGCTGGCAAAAGAAAGACAAAAAAGTATTATTAAGATTAGTATCTCACCAGGTTGTAGCAGCAGACTCTCTGCCAGTACATGAGGCTGTAGTTAACTCAAATTTTGAGCCCGTTATTTATACATTTCCTATTAAAGCGTTTAGTAAAGACTCTTTAAATACGGTGATTGATGTTACAGATCTTTTTTCTAAAGATGTTAAACCCTTAGGATTTCCACAACGAAGAAGACAACAATACAGAATAACTAGATTAGACCCTCAGTTATCTTACATTGAGAGTTTAAAATCTTATCCTGAAAATATTGAATCAAGACATGTTAAGACTTATGCAGCTGGAAATCCACCATCAAACTCTAATACAGGTGCAATAACTATTGAGATCAATAACTCAATGATATTATTACCTAAAGAGCCAATGCAAAGACGTATGTTCGATCAACGTGTTGGTTGGTTTACAAGTAGCACTACAGACTACGGATTAGAAGTGCAAGAAAGTAAAACCGTGCGTTATTTAGACAGATGGCGTTTAGAGGTTAAGGACGAAGATGTTGAAAAATTTAAAAGAGGCGAATTAGTAGAACCTAAAAAGCCAATTATATATTACATAGACAGAGCAACACCAGAGCAATGGCGACCATATATTAAGCAAGGTATTGAAGATTGGCAAGTAGCCTTTGAGGCGGCTGGATTTAAAAATGCAATTATAGCAAAAGATCCACCGAGCAAAGAAGAAGATCCTGATTGGAGTCCAGAAGATGTGCGCTATTCAGTAGTGCGTTACTTAGCTTCTCCTATCCCTAATGCCAATGGGCCTCACGTGAGTGACCCTAGATCTGGAGAAATATTAGAAAGCGATATTAACTGGTATCATAACGTTATGACGTTGTTACGCAACTGGTTCTTTGTACAAACAGCAGCCATTAATCCAGATGCCAGAGGAGTTGCCTTTAAAGACGAAGTTATGGGTAGATTAATACGATTTGTTTCTGCTCATGAAGTAGGACATACTTTAGGATTACCACATAACATGGGAAGCAGTGTTGCTTATCCTGTTGAGAAACTAAGGGATGCAGATTTCACTCAAAAATACGGGACAGCACCTTCAATCATGGACTATGCACGATTTAACTACGTTGCTCAACCTGGTGATGAAGGCGTTGCATTAATGCCAAATATCGGTCCATACGACAAGTATGCTATAGAATGGGGTTACAGACCAATCTTAGACGCAAACAGCGCTGAGGAAGAAAAGAAAACATTAGATAGTTGGATATTAGAACACGCTGGTGACCCAATGTATAGGTTTGGAAGACAACAGTTTGGCGTCATTGATCCAAGTTCTCAAACTGAAGATTTAGGAGACAACGCTATTTTAGCAAGTGAATATGGCATAGCCAATCTTAAACGAATTGTTCCAAATCTGATTGAATGGACTGCAGAAGATGGTAAAAACTATGATGATTTAGAAACCATGTATGGTCAAGTCCTTGGTCAATTTAATAGATATATGGGACACGTTGCTGCCAATATAGGTGGTGTTTACGAGTATTATAAGACTTACGACCAAGATGGTGCAGTTTATACCCATGTTGATTCTGATCATCAAAAAAATGCAATGAAGTTTCTACAGGATCAACTTTTTACAACACCAGACTGGATGCTAGATGTTGATATTTTTAATAAGATTGAAAGTGCAGGACATGTAGAGCGTGTAAGAGGTATTCAAACCAGAACTCTCAATAACATGTTAGATTTTGGAAGAATGCAGCGACTCATTGAAAACGAAAATATCAATGGTTCTAGAGCATATGGGTTATATGATATGATGAAGGACGTTAGAAACGGTTTATTTAGTGAACTTCGTACAGGTAGACGTATAGATGTATACAGACGAAATTTACAACGTGCTTACATTGAGCGCATGGAGTTTATAATGACCAACGATCAGCCAAATGTGCCAGCTGCTTTTAGACGATTTGCAGGTACACAGGTAAATGTAAGCCAGTCTGATATCAGAGCAGTTGTAAGAGCAGAGCTTAAATCCTTAAGATCTCAATTACGAAATGCACGTGGTGGCGATGCCATGAGTAGAATCCATATTCAGGATGCTATTGAACGCGTTGATAATATTTTAGATCCTAAAGGGTAAAATGAATCAAAATAAATAGAATTTAAAAGGCTTCAATATTAATTGAAGCCTTTTTTTTATACTTCTTAGTTTAAACACGCTTTTATCGTCTCGTGATACCTATTAAAGGAGACCAGATTATTATGAGAACCGCCTTCTATTTTTACGAACTTAACTGGAATATTAGTAGATTCTGCTAGTTTAAGGCCAGACTCATAGGGTACCACGCCATCACTTGTTCCATGTATGATAGTTACAGGGCATTTTACACTATTTAGGTATTTATAGGATGGTAATTCATATTGTAATAACGATCCTACTGGAAATATTGGGAATCTAGATTTTGCCACATCTTCAATGCTATAAAAAGGCGTTTCTAATATTAACTGATTGATATTCACTTTTGATGCTAATTTTGTGGCTAAACCAGTTCCTAAAGATCTACCATAAAGAATTATTTCGCTTGGATCATAACTTTTAATTAAGAATTTATAAAACAAAAGTGCATCATCGTAAAGAGCCTGTTCACTCAACTTGCCTGTACTTTTACCATAGGTTCTATAATCCATAACAAGCACATCGTAATTAAGGTCAACAAAATATTCTGTTATTTTTCCCCAACGCGATAAATTACCAGCATTTCCATGAAAGTATAGAATGACACCTTTTGGGTCTGGACTTTTAAAATGCAGCGCATTAAGAGTTGCCCCATCTGGTGTGTTAAAGAATAATTCTTCAAAATTATGATTGAATGAATAAACAAAATCTTGATCTAATGGCGTTGGCCTGAAAATCAATTTCTCTTGAAGAAAATATAATGATGAACCTAACATAAGGTATAGACTTATTAAAATAATTAAAAGCCCTTTAAGCTTTCGACTTTTTTTGAGTGTGTTTAACATTTATACTGGTGGTTGACAGATCTACCTTTTGAGGTTCTTTTGTTATTATTTCTTCTAACATTTGGTGATAAGATTCAAAGTTATTTAGATTTTTATGTCCACCTCCTATGACTGTATGCAAGCGTGTTAATTTAGGATTTACCTTAGACAATTTTACACTCGTCTTATATGGTATTAATTTATCTTGAGTGCCATGAATAATGTGAATAGGGCATCTTACATATTTAAGCCATTTGTAAGTTGGTAACGGATATCTTAATAAAATAGACAATGGCATAAATGGCATGTATCTCGCAGTAACCTTAGTTAAACTATAGTATGGCGCATCAAGAATTAACATTCTAGGGTTATTTGTTGATGCTAGCTTAGCAGCAAATCCAGAACCTAGCGAACGCCCATAAATAATAATTCTATCTTCAGATGTAACCTCTTTTATTTTGTTATAAATAAGCTGTAAATCTCGTTTTATTGCTTTTTGCGAACGTTTACCTGTACTCTTACCAAAGCCTCTATAATCCACCATTAAAACACTATAACCCAAACGTGTAAAATCAACTGCAAATTTTCCCCATCCTTTGATACTTTTAGAATTTCCTTTAAGGTATAAAACTAATCCTTTTGATTCTTCTTTAGGCTTAAATAGCAATCCGTTGAGAATTGCGCCGTCTCTTGTTTCTAGATTATACTCTTTAGTATCTTGATTCTCATAATAAAACTGAAAGTCCTTGGATAGCTTCTCAGGTTTAAACAAAATGTAATCTTGCAAATAATAGAGTAATACACTTATCACAGTGTAAATGAGCAATATCACTAAGATTGTAGATACCCAGTGTGGCATATTGGTTAGTTTAGTATTGAAAGATAAAAATAAAAACGGATATCAATAATTGACTATAGTCTAGAAGTTAAACAACATAAGTATGTTAAATATTCTGTTAAAGTAACATATGACATTAAACTAGCCTGCAAAATGAAGGTCAAAGCAGTATTAATTTAAATCATAAAACATGAAAAAAATCGTAATTATGGCTATAGCACTAATATCATTAAACGCTATGGCTCAGCCAAATGATTCTCAAAGACAAAGAGGAAATCACCAAAAACAAGACAGAGCAATGATGAACATGTCGCCAGAAGAAATGGCTACAGTAAAATCTAAAAAGATGACCTTACATCTGGATCTTACAGAGAAACAACAGAGTGAGGTAAAAGCCCTCATACTAAAACAAGCTGAAAAACGCCAAAAACAAATGGACAACAGACCTAAAAACGAAGATGGGACATTTAAAAAACCTACAAAGGAAGAGTTAGTTTCAATGCGAAATCAAAAGCTCGATGAACAAATTGAAATGAAAAAGAGCTTGAAATCTATCTTAACTAAAGAGCAATACCAGCAATTCAATAAGGATATAGGTCAACGCGATGGAAAGCGCAGAAATAAGCAGCGCCAACATAGAGATCAACGTAGAAATTAAAGATTTCATCGGTAAAAATGAAGCAGTGCTCTAACAGCACTGCTTTTTTGTTGCCATTAAAAATAAAATTATTACTTTAGTGAACTGACGAGATTAAAAAGTATATCATGAAAAAAATTATCGGATTCTGTGTTGTTGCGTTTTTATTTTTTATAGGAACAACAAGCGTAAATGCTCAAGATGCTGTTAAAGTAAATACAGCTGCCTCAGAACAAGCAGAGTCATTAAGACTTAAAGTAAAATTTACAACTGAACAGCGCAAGGCAGTATATGAAGCATTTAAGTTCTATCATACAGCTTATGCAAAATATGATCTTGGCAAAACTGAGAATAAAGATTTAAAAGTAAAATACGATGAACGCCTAACTCGTGAACTTAAAACTATTCTAACACCAGAACAGTTTGATCGATATATGGCCATTATAGAAGAATAAATTTACACCCTCTTTTAAAGAGGGTTTTTTATTGCAGAGTTGGTGCTATAGTTTCTACTGCAGCAATAGTTGTATTTAGGTCTTCATAAGATAAGGCATCATTTAAAAACCAAGATTCAAATGCGCTCGGAGCAATATAAATCCCCTGCTTTAACATACCATGGAAGAATTTTTTAAAGGTCTCATTATTACCTTTTGAAGCAGAGTCAAAATCTACAACCTTATCCTTACAAAAATGAACAGATATCATAGAACCCATACGGTTGATAGTATGGTCTATATTATTTTTGTAAAACGCTTCACCAATGCCGTTGTGCAAATATGCAGTCTTAGTTTCAAGTCTATTTATTAATCCTTTATCATTATTTATTACGGTTAACATTGCTAATCCCGCAGACATAGCCAGAGGATTTCCACTTAGTGTGCCAGCTTGGTAAACTGGTCCATTAGGAGCCAGCATATCCATTATCTCAGAACGTGCGGCAAAGGCACCAACAGGTAGCCCTCCTCCTATCACTTTTCCAAAACAAACAATATCCGCTTTTACATTAAGAAGTTGCTGTACACCTCCTTTTTCTAATCTAAATCCGGTCATTACTTCATCGAAAATAAGAAGTATATCGTTGGCATCACAAAGTTCTCTTAAACCTTCTAAGAAACCAGGTACAGGCGGAATACAGCCCATATTTCCCGCTACAGGTTCTATTATAATTGCTGCTATTTCGCCTTTATTTGCTTTAATTAGTTCTGAAACGCTTTCTAAGTTATTATAAGTTGCTAATAACGTATCCTTCGCGGTTCCTTTAGTTACTCCAGGGCTATTTGGTGTTCCAAAAGTAATTGCTCCACTGCCAGCTGCTATTAAAAATGAATCACTATGACCGTGATAACATCCTGCAAACTTTATAATTTTATCTTTCTGTGTAAATCCTCTAGCTAGCCTTACAGCACTCATACAAGCTTCGGTACCCGAATTCACAAATCTTATTTTATCAATATTGGGCACCATTGACACTGCCAGTTGCGCAATTTGTGTTTCTAGCTCAGTTGGCATACCAAAAGAAGTTCCTTTTTTTGCGCGCTCTGTTACAGCCGAGACAACATCATCATAAGCGTGACCTAAGATCATTGGACCCCAAGAACTAATGTAGTCTATAAGTTTATTACCATCTTCATCAAACAAATAAGCGCCGTTTGCACTTTTTACAAATATTGGAGTCCCACCAACTGCATTAAATGCTCTAACTGGAGAGTTTACACCACCAGGAATAACTTTTTTCGCTTCTTTAAAAAGAGCGCTACTTCTTTGATATAACATAAATTAGTTAGAATTTAGAATTAACACCTGCCCTACTTTAAGGTCTGTTGAGGTCAAATTGTTTAGTAACATTAAGCGCTCAACCGTTGTGTTGTATTTTTTAGACAGAGAATAAAGCGTATCTCCTTTCACAACAATATGTGAAACGCTATGATCTGTAAGATCAGACTTGTCATAAGACTGGCCCAACACCTCTTCATCATATTTATGCAGGTTATAACGTTCTATTAAACTTATAAGTTTTTCTGGATAACGTCTATCAGTAGCATAACCCGCCGATCTTAAACCTCTTGCCCACGCTTTATAGTTAGACGGATTAAATTCAAACAATTTAGCATAACGTTTTCTTGTAGACAGAAAAATAGAATGATCTTCATAAGATAATCTAGGATCATCATACTTTCTAAAGCATTCTTGAGCTGCATCATCGTCGTGATAAATCTTTGCGCCATTCCAACCATGGCATTTTATACCAAAGTGATTATTAGCCTCTACTGCTAATCGACCTCTGCCAGAAGCAGACTCCAATATTCCTTGCGCTAAAGTTATACTTGCAGGAATCTTGTATTTAACCATTTCTTCTTTGGCTATATCTTTATATAAACTAATGTAATGATCGGTTGATGTTGGTTTGGAAATAGTGACAACCTCACTTTCTACAGTTTTTGGAATGCTATCTTTCTTCTTTGTAATTACTCGTTTTTTAGAGCCGCAAGACACTATAAACAAACTGAGTATTATTATTAGAAAGCAATAGTTTTTGCTATACATCAATCAATGGTAAATTTTTCTTAACTAATTTTTTATTCATACCTGCAATTCCTTGTAATCCTCCAGTATGAACAGCCATGATTTTCGAGTTTTCCTCAAAATATCCATTGCGTATTAAATCCACAACACCATACATCATTTTTCCTGTATAAATAGGATCTAAAGGAATGTTATGAACGTCTCTAAAGTTGTTTATAAACGAAATAAGTTCTTGATTTATTTTCGCGTACCCACCGAAATGATAATCTGTAATTAATTCCCAATTATTTCGTTGTGCAAATTTACGAATCTCTTTAGTTAAAAACGAACCTTTTAATGCGGGAAAACCTATAATTTTTTGGTGCACTTGAGCACTATTGATGAGTCCAGAAATGGTTCCGCCCGTTCCTACACTACAACAAATATAATCGTAGTTTAAATCTTCAGAATTTAATATTTCTTCACATCCTTTTACCGCGAGTGAATTGGTGCCTCCTTCAGGAATCACATAAAAATCTCCTAGTTCATTTCGTAATTTATTTAAAATATCAGGGTCGCTTTTACGTCGGTAATCTTCTCTGGAGACAAATACTAATTTCATACCATTGCTTTGTGCAAATTGTAAAGTTGCGTTTGTTGATATCTCGCTAGATAGTTCGTCTCCTCTTATAATCCCTATAGTTTTAAATCCGTTAATTTTACCAGAATAAGACAAGGCTGCTATATGATTGGAATAGGCACCACCAAAACTCAATAATACTTTATGGCCAGCTTCTCTTGCCTCAATCAGATTATATTTGAGTTTCCTGAATTTATTACCAGAAATATGTGGATGAATAAGATCATCCCTTTTTATAAATAGTTTAATACCAAATCTATTCTTTATGTCTATTTCTTGAGTAGGTACCTTAGTATTCATAATAATTCAAAAATACTTTATAAAATTCCAGAATGGTCTTCGTACTAGATAATTTAAATCACAATCATGTGCAGTAGCCTCTTTTTCAAAAGAAATATTTACGTAGGCTTTTATCCAATTTCTGTATCTAATTAGGTTTACTATAAATTCAATACCATACATTAAATAAAATGGCAGTATCAATAATTCTATTTGCTGTCTTAAATGGATTTTCTCATGATTAATGAGTGATTCGTTATCCTTAAGTGTCTTATTCTTTAACACAATAAATGGCCACAAGGTAATAGCCGCATAGCCGTTAGGTACTATTAATTTAAATATTACAATCACAACTTAAAGTGGTCAAATATGAGGCCAAATTACATTATTGAGAAGAAAAAGAATAGTCCATTTTACTTTATCTTTGTAGTAATGAAAGAATATATCCCACTTGAAGAAGGCGACTACTATATAACACCTGAAGGTTATAGGTGCTTTACAGAACAATATCACTTAAAGCGAGGCTATTGCTGTGAGAGTAGTTGTAGACATTGTCCATACGGATTTAATACAAAAAAAAGGAGATAAGATGTACAACGATTTAAAAAACTTCAAACAGCAAATACGTGAAGGTATTCCTCACATATTGCCTCCTTCCAAGCCGTTTGATCCTACAGTAAATCACGCTCCGAAACGAAAAAACAGTCTTAACCAAGAAGAAAAAAAATTAGCATTAAAAAATGCATTGCGCTATTTTGATACTAGTCAACATGCTGAACTGATAGAAGAATTTTATAACGAATTAGAGGCCTATGGTAGAATTTACATGTATCGCTTTCGTCCTGATTATGACATGTATGCGAGACCAATAAGTGACTATCCTTCAAAGTGCAAAGAAGCAGCGGCAATAATGCTAATGATTCAGAACAATTTAGACCCTAAGGTTGCACAACACCCTCATGAGTTGATTACCTATGGTGGCAACGGAGCCGTTTTTCAAAATTGGGCTCAGTATCGCTTAACCATGAAGTACTTGAGCGAAATGACCAATAAACAAACACTCGTTATGTATTCTGGTCATCCAATGGGATTATTTCCTTCGCACAAAAAAGCACCTAGAGTTGTTGTTACAAACGGAATGATGATACCCAATTATTCCCAACCAGATGACTGGGAAAAATTCAATGCACTTGGTGTTACACAATATGGGCAAATGACTGCTGGTAGCTATATGTATATTGGACCTCAAGGTATAGTTCATGGCACAACTATTACGGTTTTAAACGGATTTAGAAAAATAAATTCTACACCCACAGGCAAGCTTTTTGTTACCTCAGGACTTGGCGGTATGTCTGGTGCCCAACCCAAAGCTGGAAATATAGCTGGTTGTATCACAGTATGTGCAGAAGTCAATGAAAAAGCAGTAACTACCAGATACGAGCAAGGTTGGGTCGATGAAGTGATTTCAGATATAAGCCAACTTGTGCAAAGGGTAAAGCTTGCCAAAAAACATAAGGACGTTGTTTCAATCGCTTATTTAGGAAACATTGTTGATGTATGGGAAACGTTTGCAGAAGAAAATATTTATATAGATATAGGTAGTGATCAAACATCGTTACATAATCCTTGGGCTGGTGGTTATTATCCTATTGGTATTTCCTTAAGTGCTGCTAACAAGATGATGGCAGACGACCCAAATCAGTTTAAAAAATTAGTTCAACAAACCTTAAAACGACATGTCAATGCAATAAATAAACATACTCAAAAAGGAACTTACTTCTTTGATTATGGCAATGCATTTTTACTAGAGGCATCTAGAGCAGGTGCTGATATCATGGCCGAAAACAACATCGATTTTAAATATCCAAGTTATGTTCAAGACATAATGGGCCCAATGTGTTTTGACTATGGTTTTGGTCCATTTAGATGGGTTTGTGCCTCAGGTCTAAAAGAGGATCTTGAAAAAACAGATAAGATTGCAACGAAAGTTTTATCAAAACTCATGAAAAACGCACCAGAAGAGATTAAACAACAAATGGCTGATAATATTCAATGGATAAAGGGTGCTCAGCAAAATAAGCTTGTTGTAGGTTCAAAGGCACGCATTTTGTACGCAGACGCTCAAGGACGAATAGAAATAGCCTTAGCATTTAATAATGCTATAGCTAAAGGTGAAATTGGCCCTATTATTTTGGGTAGAGACCATCATGATGTTTCTGGAACGGATTCACCTTTCAGAGAAACTAGCAATATTTATGATGGATCTAGATTTACCGCAGATATGGCTATACATAATGTAATTGGTGATAGCTTTAGAGGTGCAACATGGGTGAGCATTCATAATGGTGGAGGTGTTGGCTGGGGTGAGGTTATAAATGGTGGTTTTGGTATGGTTATTGATGGTAGTAAAGAAGCTAAAGACAACATAAAATCAATGCTATTTTGGGATGTTAACAACGGAATCGCAAGACGCAGTTGGGCAAGGAATGAAGAGGCGGTTTTTGCCATAAAAAAGGCTATGGAAACCGAACCAAGACTTAAAGTAACATTGCCAAACCATGTTGATAAAAATGTATTGAAAAAAGTAAAATTTAAATAAAAAAGCAATGAAAAGAATAACCAAACTCGCACTATTGCTGCTTGTATTTATAGCAGTATCTTCCTGTAGCTCAGTTAGAGTAGCTGCAGATTACGACCACAATATTAATTTTGATAATTATAAAACCTTTGCATTTTACAAAACAGGTATAGATAAAGCAGAAATTAGTGATCTTGATAAGCGACGAATTTTACGCGCTATCGAAAAAGAATTGTTAGCAAAAGGCTATGCTAAATCAGATGATCCAGATTTACTAGTAAGTATTTTTACAAAATCTAACCAACGCGTAGACGTCTGGAATGGATGGAATAACTGGGGCTGGGGAGGTTTCGGTGCATGGGGTTGGGGACCTGGCTGGGGCTGGGGTCCTGGTTGGGGATGGAACAACAATATGGTCTCTACTAAAACAGAAGGCGTATTGTTTATAGACCTTATAGATGCCAAGAAAAAAGAATTAGTATGGCAAGGAACTGGTACTGGTTATTTAATTACAAGAAATTTGGAGAAGAAAGAAGCACGAATCAACGAATTTGTTACCGAGGTAATGACCAAATTTCCACCAGAGAAAGAATAGTTTTTTTAAAATATTTTAGAAAAAGCACCGTAATGGTGCTTTTTTTGGTTTATCAAATGGATTAGTGCTTTAAAAGTAAAATTCTATCTTTGCCGACTTTCAAAACCACTTTATCATGACATTACGCCAAAAGACCATTAAGAACTTTACTCAAAATCCTAAAAATGATATTCTGTCAGGATTAACAGTTGCTTTAGCATTGGTGCCAGAAGCTGTAGCATTCGCTTTTGTTGCTGGTGTTGACCCACTTGTTGGACTATATGGTGCGTTTATGATGGGCATAGTTACGGCCTTATTCGGTGGCCGGCCAGGAATGATATCAGGTGCAACTGGTGCCATGGCAGTGGTTATGGTACACCTTATACAGAAAGGAAATGAAGTTGGTCTAGCTCTAGATCAACCCATAGAAAACCTTGGTTTACAATGGTTATTTATTACTCTTCTAGTTGTTGGTGCTATTCAAATTTCTGCTGGTGTTTTAAAATTAGGAAAGTTTGTTAGGCTCATTCCCCATTCTGTAATGATGGGTTTTGTTAATGGCTTAGCTATTGTTATTTTTCTAAGTCAGCTCACCTTATTTCCAAATGCAGTTCCGCAGGACATATCGCTTTGGAGTAATCCTTTCGAATGGCTTTCATATTTATTCTCAAACTCAGATCTGTGGAAAATGTTAGGTTTTGTTGCACTCACCATGGGCATAATGTTTGGCCTTCCGAAACTAACAAAAAAAGTACCAGCCGCATTAATTGCAATAATAGTAGTTGCAGCTATAACAATCATTGGTGGTATTAACGTCAACACAGTAGGATCTTTTATTGCCGAAGGCGGTGGACAAGGGCTTAAAGGTGGATTACCTACGTTTCAACAACAAATATTTGGTTTTTTTGATACTTTAAAAGGTCATTGGAGTTTAATCTTCTCTACAGCATTTATTCT
>JABDIQ010000232.1 GCA_013003655.1 Winogradskyella sp.
TGATCTTTATTGTAATATGTTGTATCTAATACCATAACTATACCAAAGTTACAAAATGTTTAATGTTTTATTTAAAAAGTTAAACATTATTAACAGAAGATTAAGAGTGTAAGAAAAAACGCTGTGATTTATGTAGGGATTAATCCGTTTTCAATAGTCTACTGCGGTCTGCAATAGTATGTCGTTTTAATATGCGTTTACTTTCACGCAGTACTCCGGATCTTTTATTAAATTTCAATGGATTCTAAAGGTTCTCTGTTAGAAGTCATCGGGTGATTCTATAATATGTTGTGCTCTTTGTTTCATTTGATGCAAGTTGTCCTTATCCATTTTATCTAAAAGACTATACATCATGCCCATGCGTCTGTTATCTTTTAGTACGTGGCGTTTGTCATCTAGAAAATTCCAATACAAACTGTTAAACGGACAGGCATCTTCTGTGACTTTCTCTTTATGATTATAATGACAGGAGCCGCAGTAGTTACTCATTTTGTTGATGTAACTGCCGGAAGACACATAGGGTTTTGTAGCTATTTTTCCACCGTCGGCATACTGACTCATGCCTCTGGTATTAGGAAGTTGTACCCATTCAATGGCGTCTATATAAATACCCAAATACCAAGCGTCTACTTCATTAGGATCTATCTGCGTTAGTAAGGCATAATTGCCAGTGATCATAAGACGCTGAATATGATGTGCATATGCATTATCCAAAGAATTGGTAATAGCGTGTTTTAAACAGTTCATCTTGGTGTTTCCGGTCCAGAAAAACTCAGGAAGAGTATTACTGTTCTCAAGATAATTTTCAGATTTATAATCTGGCATTAAGGCCCAATACATACCACGCATATATTCTCGCCATCCTAAGATCTGCCGAACAAAACCTTCAACCTGAGAGATATCGATTTCAGATTTATGTGCTCTGTAATAGTCAATAACGGTATCTACTACTTCTTTTGGAGACACCAATTTTATATTCATAGCAAATGAAATGCGCGAATGGTATAAGTACTCTTCTTCGGTATGCATGGCATCCTGAAAGTCGCCAAACTTTATGAGCAACTGCTCACAGAAATAATTTAATTGCTCTAGTGCTTGTTCGCGGTCAATAGGGTAACTAAAGGTTTTGGTTGTAAAGTGACCAAAGGTTTTTACTTGTGCCGCTTCAAGATCATTGAGTATCTCATCTACAGCATTTCTAAACGATTTGTAATGTGGTATTTCCTCATCACCTTTCCATTTTTTGCGATTGCTCTTATCGTAATTCCATTTGCCGCCTTCTGGTTGGTCTGAAACAACCAGAACATCATGTTTTTTGCGCATATGACGGTAAAAATTCTCCATGAGGTATTGCTTTTTCCCTTCAAAGAATGACTTTAATTCGTCTCTGGTTGTATAAAAATGTTCGGTGTCAACAGCATTAGTTTTAATAGATAGCTTATTGCATAAATCTTGCAATTGCTTATCCAGGCGATATTCATCGGGTTGCATATACTCGAAACTCTCTATGTTCTTTTCATTGATGAGCGTTTCAATATTTTTTGTGAGGTCTTGTGTATTGTTATCGTCGGTTATCTTATAATAAATAACCTTATGGCCTTGAGATTCTAAAATAACGGCAAACGCACGCATAGCAGC
This sequence comes from Winogradskyella sp., assembly GCA_013003655.1. Taxonomy (GTDB): domain Bacteria; phylum Bacteroidota; class Bacteroidia; order Flavobacteriales; family Flavobacteriaceae; genus JABDIQ01. Next base: position 1,639 of record JABDIQ010000232.1, read on the forward strand.
GAAGAATCCAATCACTTTTTGAATATGATGCTTTACATAATCAGTTTCCTGACGCATTTCAAACATACAATAGGTCATCTCATTGTTTGTATTTTGAAACCACGAATGTTGGCTATTGAGTTGATCTCCTAATATGAGTCTCAGTGTCTTCATTTAAAATAGGCTTGTTTGCAACCAACGCTTTTGAAACTTCTTATCAGGATCGTAACGCTCGGCTTGTAATTGAACATTAAATTTGCGATCTCTAGGATCGTTACCAACACCAGCGACATACATCCAGTTACCGTAATTGCTGTGTACATCGTAATCGAGTAGAAGTGACTCAAAATAGGCTGCACCAATGCGCCAGTCTAGTTGAAGCTCTTTAGCAAAATACGAGGCTACATTTTGGCGTCCACGATTGCTCATCCAACCGGTTTCGTTAAGCTCTATCATATTAGCATTTACAAAATCTGACGCGGTTTCTCCATTGATCCATTGTTGTATTTGTGTTTTGTTTGTAGACCATTCGTAATCTTTTTGGAGAATGCCTTCGCGTTGAAAGATTTGGTTACCATGCTTCATGGCGACATATTTAAAATAATCGCGCCATATCAATTCAAAAATCAACCAATAGGTCGATTGGTTCTTGTAATGCTCCTTTTCAAATTGTTTAACCTTCCAATAGATAGTTCGTGCAGAAATACTCCCGTTGGCTAACCAAGGTGAAAATTTTGAACTATAATCAACACCTACTAATCCGTTTCGTGTTTTTTTATAATAGCCCAATTTCTTAGTGTTGAAAAAGTAATCGTTAAGTCGCTCTACGGCTTGAGTTTCGCCACCTTTAAATGGAAAGGCCGACTTTGGATGTGTATCAAAATCATTAAAGCCTAAGTCGTTTGAGGTTGGTATGGATGTATTGTTTTTTATGCGATTGTCCTCAGGCAATTTTTGAGGCTTTAGTTCCTGGCGGATCTCCACGTGTTTTTCCAACTTCTTTCTAAACACTGTAAATACTTGAGGTGTTTTGGTAATATCAAAATTGACATCCTCTGGATGAAATAAAAATTGATTGTAGTGATGATGCCAATTAACGGCTTTGGTTATTGACCTTACATTATTCTCGGTTTTTACTTCTTCCTGTGTCCACTCTTTTTGAAGATATATATGAGACACATGATGATCATTGCAAAGTTTTGGAATGACATTGTCGGGATGATCATTATAAACTAATAAATCTATATTAAGATCGTGAAGTTGTGCTTTTAAATCCTGGATGGTTTCTATTAGGAATTTAGCTCTAAACTTTTCTGTTTTTTTGAAACCAAATCGATCTGGCTCAAAATGTCTAGGATCAAAACAGTAAACTCCAATCACTTTATTATCGTTAGCACAAGCTTCGGTTAACACCGCGTTGTCAATCGTTCTGAGGTCATTTCTAAACCAAATTAAGTTTGTTTGTTTTGTCGTCTGCATTTTTCACTACAATATATTACGTTGTCCCAGTTGTTTTCCCATTTCTTTCGCCACGCAAATGGACGTTGACAAACTGGACATATTTTTTCTGGTAAATGTTGTTTTTTTACACCTTTGGGCATATTCAATTTACTTTTGTCATATCGAACGACTGTGAGATATCACATAATTATTTTATTATTATTAGATTTTTCGACGCTCATACTTCACTCTGTCGAAATGACAATTAATCATTTGGGTTCAACAAGTGCATTGATCATGCCGTTAAAAACAAAGGCATGAAATGGTAAAACCATATACCAATACAGTCGTCCCCAAACACCTTTTGGCCTAAAGACGGCCCGTTGATACAATTTATCTTTTACGATCTTAAACTCCAACCAGGCCTCTCCAGGCAGTTTCATCTCAGCAAATAAGAGTAATCGTTTTTCGTCTTTATCAGCAAATAATACACGCCAAAAATCTAAGGGATCGCCTGGTTCTAGATAGGTGTCGTGTGTGCGGCCTCTTCGCAAGCCAACGCCACCAAATAGTTTATCAACATAGCCTCTTAATTTCCATAACCTATTAAAGCTATACCATCCGTTGCGTCCGCCAATTGACCAAATTTGATTTATGGTAAAGTCCTCATCCTTGATCTCTCTGGAACGTACATCCTTAAAGCATCCATAATGTGGAAGTTCTACGTGTTTTGAAAGTTGATCTTTAAAGACTCCACTGCTCACAGCATCTTTCCAACTAGAAATAATACTGTTTTGTTCTATACGTTGAAATGCTAAATCCACAGCTTTTTTGTAGGTCATGGGTTCAATAGCAATATGGTCATTGATATCGCTAGGTTTACCAATGACTTCTACTGTCATACTGTCTACCAAGGCTTGCGCCAGTTGAAATGAGGTCGACGTTACAAAATACAGCCAGTACGATGATAATTTTGGAGAAAGCACAGGTAAGGTGTAGATGTATCGTTTTAAACCACGCACTTCTGCAAATTGCAAAAGCATTTCTTTATAAGTGAGTACCTCGGGTCCAAAAATATCATAGGATTTATTATACAATTGTGTTTTTCCTAAACCACCAGATAAATAGGTGAGGACGTCCCTAATCCCTAGAGGCTGTGTTTTTGTATTCAGCCATTTAGGTGTAATCATCACGGGTAGTTTTTCAACAATATCTCTTATGATTTCAAACGAGGCACTACCGCTTCCAACAATAATACCTGCTCTAAACGTAGTCAAGGCATATTTTTCGGATTTAAGCGTTTGTTCTACCTGAAGTCTCGATTTTAAATGTTTGGATAAGGAATCGTCGTTAACAATGCCACTGAGATAAATAACTTGTTTGCAGTTGGTAACTTCAACCAAATCTTTAAAATTTTGCGCGCATTGACGTTCAAGTTCTTCAAAATCATCAGAATCTGTTGCCATGGAATGGATGAGGTAATATGCCGCATCGATATCTTCTGGGATAGTTTGGTCTTCGGGCTTTAAAAAATCAATTTTAATAAAAGAGCAAAGTGGGTGGTCCTCAATTTCATCTGGAATACGATTTAAATCACGAACACAACAAACCAGCTCATGCTCGTCTTCTAAGAGTTGAAGTGCTAGTCGTTTGGCAATGTAGCCTGTTGTACCTGTAATTAGTATCCGCATTAGTCATTGTTAATTGCAAATTCTGGTTTTGGTCTTTGATAGTCTAATCGACGATGTGCGTTTGGCACAGCATAAGCATCTAAGCCATTGATCGTAGCAACCTCGCCTTTAGATAAATCTATAAAGCCATCTTTTTGAAGCAGCTCATCTGGGACATAGAGTTGTTCAATTTTACCAATCAGTAAGATAGTGTTATTTACTTTAATAGGATACTCTTCAACATAACTCATGGCTAGTTGAATTGGGCAGGCTTTTACAAATGGTGCATAAAAATCGTCAATATAATCTTCTTCTAAAATTGTGGTATCAAATTCTGAAATGGATTTATGGTATTTTGCTGAAGTGTGATGCGCATCCTCAAGAATAGACTGATGGATATGATTTAGCGTATAACAACCAGTTTCCTTAATGTTATCGTAGGTATTTCGTGCAACCGTTGTTGGTCTTAAAAAGAAACCTAGCAAAGCAGGATTGGATCCTAAATGCGTCACCGAACTAAAGACAGCAACGTTTGAAATGCCTTTTTTACACTTTGTACCAATGAGGTTAGCGGATTTATAACCCGAACAACTATTTATAAGATTGATGCGGTATAAATGGTGCATTTTATCAATATCGTCATAACTAAAATGTGCCATTAGTAATTGATAAAATTATTGATCTTTATATGTTTCGCTTTCAGGTCGAACATTAAATTATATAAGCCAAAAAAGGTTCTATTGATATAGATAAAATGTTTAGACCCTCTGTTGCCATTCATATTTCGTAATTCTGTACTCTTTGCATAGCGTTGACCGAGTTCAGAGACCTTGTTGAAAAAATTAGGATCGGCAAAATCAAATTCCTCATTATGGAAGGGTTGTGTAAATAGGCTTAAAAGATCGTAAAACATGGTGCTAAAAAACTGTAATTCTTCAGGTGAATCGTCAGCTCTTAAAATTTCAAGTTCGTAAAGTTTCGATTTAAAGATTTCTGGATTCTCTATATTTTCCTTCTTGGCCAATTCAAAATAAGGCACATAGAATTCATTGGGTATGGTTTTCATACAACCAAAATCGAGTACAATTAGTTGTCCATTTTCAGATACTAGAAAATTGCCTGGGTGCGGATCAGCATGAACCTTTCTTAGTTTATGAATCTGATACATATAAAAATCCCATAAGGCTTGACCTAGTTGATTTGAGAGATCACTGTTGGTATTGTATGCCGTAAATTCTGAAAGGTGATCACCTTTCATATAGTCCATTGTAATAATGCGCTCTGAAGATAGCTCCTTGTAATATTGTGGAAACACGAGATTAGGGATATGTTGGCATGCTTCAGCAATTTCAACACTCTGTTCTAATTCTAAAATATAATTAGTCTCTTCACGAAGTTTATTCTCTACCTCTTTGAAGTATTTATCAGAATCCTTGCCTTTTATGTTAAACATCTTAATAGCAATTGGTTTAACCAATGACAGATCTGAAGCGATACTTTCTGCAACTCCAGGGTATTGGATTTTCACAGCATATTTTTTCCCATCCTTTTCAGCTGCATGCACCTGACCAATGCTTGCAGCGTTTACTGAAGTTGCGTTGAAAGTATCAAAAAGATCCTCGGGATGTTTCCCAAAGTATGTTTTAAATGTTTTTATCACTAGCGGTGGTGATAATGGTGGCACTGAGAATTGTGAGAGTGAAAACTTCTCAACATAGGCTTGAGGCATGATGCTCTTTTCCATACTCAGCATTTGGGCCACTTTTAATGCACTACCTTTTAATGTCTTCAGACTATCGTAGATGTCCTCAGCATTATTTTTATTGAGTCGGTCTTTAGCCTCGATTTCTGAGTTGACCATTTTATCGCCATAGTATTTGATGTAATTGACACCAACCTTAGCACCAGTTTTTACGAGCTTGGAGGCTCTAGATATTTTAGTAATTGGAATACTGTCTATGGTTTTCATCTAGTTCAT
>JABDIQ010000237.1 GCA_013003655.1 Winogradskyella sp.
GGTTTGAATATCCACCCTATTTTTCGAGATTATTCAGAAAGATGGAAGGCATAAGTCCAACCGAGTACAGAGAAAAATATAAATTGAACTAAACAATGGAACTATTAAAATTAGCCACAGAATGGGCAAAAGCCGAAGTCTTTTCAACGCGTTTCTTCATTTTTTTTGCAATTTCATTTTTAGTCGCAAGCATTGGATTCTGGCAGTTGGGTAAAACCGATTTAGCAAAAGCTTATATCATTCCAACCTTAGTAGCAGGTCTTTTACTTATGACAATAGGAGTTGGCTTGTTTTACACCAACAAATCAAGAATTACCCAATTTGAAAATGCATTTAACACAGACGCAGCTTCCTTTTATCAGTCCGAAGTGGAGCGTTCTGAAAGTACTTTAAAAGAATACACCGTTGTGTTTAAAGTAATTCCAATTTTAATTATCGTGGCAGCATTACTAATCCTGTTTATTAATACCCCAACCTGGAGGGCAATTAGCATCACAACGATTGCCATGCTGATAGTTATCCTGTTAGTTGACGGAACAGCACACTCGAGAATAGAAGCCTACCATAAAGAATTGAAATTAGTGGATGCCGGTAATGAAATCAGAAAATAAATAAACTGAACGATGTATATAGTATAGCACCGTTCGGGATGCAACAACAGCTTACATGAAGGGTTGTTTGAAATTTATATAGCAGCGCCTTACATTTGACTAGAATATGCTATGGGAATAATAATTAAGAGAAAAAAACATTATGTGACCAGAGTTCTATTATGGTTTCTGGTCATAATATTTTTGGGATTTTCACCTTTGATAGCTGGATTGATTGGAGGAAGTTTAACCGAACTATCTACCGGGCAACCCTGCCATGAAGGAAACTGTTTTTGGGGAGCCCTGCCATGGTATATGTTCTTTACCCTTCCTGTTAGTTTGTTGTTTTTACTTATTTTCGGAATTATCATCCTTGTCGATTCAATTAAATTATATTCCAAATAACTTTTTCTATCCTATTAATACATAGTCCATGTTAAAGCCGTTCATTTCCCTCTTAATTATATTATTTATATCAAATATCAATGCTCAAACAGATATTAAAGGCAGCGCTGATTACCCCTTGTTGGAAAGATTACCCGACTTTTATATTAGTCGATATTCCGAGAGTGAATTTGATTCGGAAGGGTTTTATTTCGATAACAAAAAGCAACAAATTGAAGGCAGGAAATTTGTTATAGACTACAGACATAACAAGAGCAGCGATTTAAAATTTGAATTCCCTACCAGGCTTCAAATACTAAGAAATTATTCTACCGCCATAAAAAAAGCCGGTGGAAGAATACTGTTTGAAAGACACAATGCGGAAAAAGGCTATTACAGCTTTAAGACTAGTGATGGCAAACCGATTTGGGTGTATTTAAAAACATCCTTAACAGGTAATGCCTATACATTGACAGTAATTGAACAGGAAGCAATGCGTCAGGATATCGTTATCGACGCTGATCTTATTAAAAACAAGTTAGAGTTAGAAGGCAAGATTGCCATTTATGGAATTTATTTTGATACGGGTAAATCAAACATAAAAGAAGAGTCTACGCCTGCACTCATTGAGATAGCCAAATACCTTAAGGATAACCCAACTATAAATTGTTGGGTAGTGGGTCATACAGATTCAGATGGTTCATTTGAATTAAACAGCAAACTATCTCTGGCAAGAGCAAAAGCTATACAGGAAGAATTACAAACTAAATATGGCGTTTCGGAACAAAGGTTATATGCCGAAGGAGTAGGGCCTTTGGCACCAGTAGCCTCTAATGCAACGGAAGAGGGTAAAAAATTAAATCGAAGAGTAGAACTGGTTAAGAAATAAAGAACAGTAAAAAACAATTCCTAACTGCAGTTAAAACCAATTAGCAAGGACTTTTATTTTCAACGAAAGGAAAAGAATTAATTAATATGATCACTGAAATACTTACAAAAATATTCTTTTTAATAGCTGTTATTGATCCTCTTGGATCTGTCCCTGTATATTTGGAAGCGACCAAACAATTGGATCAGAAACACAAGAAAAAAGTAGCTGTAAGAGCTTCATTCATCGCATTCTTAATCTTGCTTTTTTTTATCGTAGTAGGTCAATTGATTCTTGAAGGCATGGATGTAACTTTAGATGCCTTTCAAATTTCAGGGGGTGTTATTTTATTTCTTTTTGCTCTGACTATGATATTCGGAGAAGGCAAACCGGAGTCTGAAAAGCACATGATAAAGGATTATAAACACGTCACCATTTTTCCTGTTGCTATTCCTTCAATAGCATCCCCGGGGGCAATTATGGCGGTGGTTTTACTTACTGACAATAACCTTTATACAATTGAGCAACAAGCAATCACTACAATACTGGTATTAGTTGTTGTAGTAATTACAATGACCATATTATTAGCCGCAAACTTTGTTCAAAAAAGGATTGGCGAATATGGAATTACCGTAATTAGTAAAGTTATGGGGTTGATTTTAGCCGCCTATGCTGTACAAAGTATTCTTAGCGGACTAAAAGATTTTTTTGTCGTATTAAAATAAAAAAATACACACAACAATGGTTATAATACATAGGGCATACACCAAATTTTAAAACCGTTACCAGGAGACCTGCATCCTGTATTCCGAAAAGGAATTGAAATTTGGATTTTGGATTTTGAAATTTGGATTTTGGAATTTTACTCCACGGGACCGTTGGGTACAAACTCAAAACATTCTAATAACCTCTTTCATTGAATAGTCATGATTACTGTATTATTAACCTGTGGACATTATAATTTATAAGTCTTGAAACTAAAGAAGTAAAGTGAAAATTATCATAGAAACAGAAAGGTTACTATTAAGGGAAATCACTTTTGATGACCAGGAGGTTCTGTTTAAGTTGCATTCAGATCCTGAGGTACAAAAGTATACGGGAGAACCCGTGGTTACTTCTATGGAAGAAATGAAAAAGGCAATAGAGTTGCGAATAATGAACTATAAAAAATATGGATACGGAAGATGGGCTACTGTATTAAAAAGTGGAAAGCAATTCGTCGGTTGGGCGGGATTGGCATATCTCCCGGAATTTGATGAAGTTGACCTCGGGTATAGGTTCTTACCTGAATATTGGGGATCAGGCCTGGCAACAGAGGCGTCAAATGCCATCTTAAATTATGCATTTGATGTACTCAAATTAGATAAGATAGTAGCTATTGCTATGAAAGAAAACAAAGCTTCGATCAGAGTGATGGAGAAAGTGGGTATGGAATTCGATAAACTTGCTCCCTATGAACCCGGGAGTGAAAATGCTGTCTGGTATTGGTGTGATAAAAAGCTAATCGCCAAGAATAAATCGCAATAGAAGGAACTTATTTCACCCCCAACGTGATAGGAAATGGGATTAACATGTTTAAAAGCACCATTGCAGTAAGTAAAGTAATGATCCTAAATGATCAATAAAGAATTGATGCCGGATCTGAATTAAGATGATAAAAGAAATATTAAATAATTTAGTAGGTCTAAAGGAATCTCGAATTAATAAATAGATACATGGATAAAATCTGGATAATAGGAATAACAATACTGATTTTCGCAGTTTTCGTCTTCCTTTTTTGGAGGCTCACTGCAGCCGGTGCAAAAAAAGAATACGGCACTAAGATGTGGAAACACTGGCCAACGAGATTGTCCTACTGGCAGGCTGCTATTTTTTACGGTATTGTTTTTACAACTATAACGATGCTGTTGCTAAAATGGGGAAATGTCCTGAATTCCTGATTGGTCATACTCCTGAAATCAAATCTTTTCTCACTAAAATATATTGATAGTTACCTCATAAGATCTAGATTAATCTCCCTAAATTAGAGTGCCAATAATTTTTTATAAGGATAGTGTCGCGAGGGCAATGCCGTGGCCTGAAACTTAGTGTCTGCTTTGTTTTTACCTTTTGGCAAGATGAAAATGCTATTGCATAGGTGAATATATTTACCCAGGTAAACTATGGAGGTGTTAAATTTTATCGGAGATTGGACAAATGAGCATCCTGTTGCAACAGGAATTATCAAGTTTGTCGTTTGGGTAATTCTGATTGTTGCCGTAATTGGGATCTTAAGAAGGTTTCTGCGTAAAAGCCTGCCAAATACCTCGGTGAGATACAAATCACAAAAAGGGGTTGAAATAGTAGGATACGT
>JABDIQ010000247.1 GCA_013003655.1 Winogradskyella sp.
GGTGTTGATGCCGTGGTTTTGGCTACCGGAAATGACTTTAGAGCTGTTGAAGCTGGAGTTCATGCTTATGCTGCTCGACATGGTTCGTACTCTAGCTTAACGCATGTATCAATTGACGATGGACTATTTAAGTTTTGGATAGAGATTCCACTTGCCTTAGGTACCGTTGGCGGATTAACAAGTTTACATCCACTAGTAAAATTTTCGTTAGAACTTTTAGGACACCCATCAGCTCGCAAACTAATGGAGATTGTTGCTGTTGCTGGTCTTGCTCAAAATTTTGCAGCACTAAAATCTTTAACAACTACAGGAATACAGGAAGGTCATATGAAAATGCATTTATTGAATATTTTAAATCAATTTAATGCCACAACTGATGAAAAAGAAAAACTAGTCAACTACTTTAAAACCCATGTTGTATCTTTCAGTGCTGTTGAAGATGCTTTAAACCAATTAAGAACTATATCTTGACATCCCTCAATGGACTTACAAAAATTCTATAGTAATGGTAAATTATTACTCACCGGAGAATATTTAGTTTTGGATGGTGCAAAAGCAATTGCGTTGCCCACACAATGCGGACAATCTATTACTATAGAAAAACAAAAGGAGCCAATAATTCACTGGAAAAGTTTTAATGTTGACAACTCGGTTTGGTTAGACGTCAAATTTCCTATAGATAGATTGAGAGGATCTTTAGTCAACGAAGGTGATGACACTAAAAAAAGACTTCTAGAATTATTAGTAGCAGCTATGCACTACAATCCAAAATTCTTGGCTGATAAAACTACAGGTTATAAAGTGACTACATACTTGGATTTTAATAGATCATGGGGATTGGGCACATCATCTACTTTAGTAAATAATATTGCGCAATGGGCTAATATTAATCCGTATCGACTATTAAGAAAGACCTTTGGCGGTAGTGGTTATGATATAGCTTGTGCCTCAGCTAATCAACCTATTATATATCAGTTGGAAGACCCTTTACATCCTACTATCATAAATACTGATTTTAACCCATCTTTTAAAGACCAGTTGTTTTTTGTTTATTTAAACCAAAAACAGAATAGCAGAGAGGCTATTACAGAGTATCAAAATCGTAAATCTGAAGTACGCTCCGCAATCAAAAGTATTGATGCAATATGTGATGATATCATCGATTGTAATCGCCTATCTGATTTTGAAGAATTGATTAAAAAACATGAATTTATCATTTCTGAAATGATAGGATTAGAACCCGTTAAAAAAACATTGTTCAATGATTATGACGGTAAAATTAAAAGCCTAGGTGCTTGGGGAGGTGATTTTATTTTAGCGACTTCTCATGGTAATCCAACAGATTACTTTTCTTCAAAAGGTTACCAAACTATTATTCCGTTTTCAAAATTAATATTAAACGAAAAAAGCCCTGCATAGCAGAGCTTTTTCTTCTCATATCAGCAATTTTAGTAAACCGTTTTGGCTCTATTATCTTCAATATCTGCCGCTTCTTCTAAAGCCGTATATACCTTAGTTTGCACTGTATTTCTTCGGGTATTACTTAATCTATTAATAATCGATGCATAATTTTCTAGTGGTGTAGCTTCATTAACCTTAGTTACTTCAATAACATAAACACCTTTATTTCCATCTATAGGTGCAGAAGTCTCACCTTCATTAAGGCCAAAAGCAGCACCAACTACCAATGGTTCAATTCCCGCGCCTGAAAGCGTTGTGTTCTTAATAGTAAGCGCAGCAGCACTTCTTGTGGATTGTCCTTGGTTCTTGGCAATATCAACAACCGTTGTTCCTGTTAATTTTTCGCGGATTAGCTTTGCTTTCTTTTGCTTACGTATTTCTACAATGGCCGAAGTAGACGCAGTTTCTACATCCATTAATCCTTCTTCATGAATTTGAACTAGCTTAGCTACTACAAAGCCAACTCCTGATACTGGAAAACGCTTATAGTCACCAACTTCTGTGTCATCTGAAAATGACCATCTAACGATTTGACGTTGGCTACCAAGTCCTGGAATGTTTTCGTCTAGCTCCTTAAATGTTATAGGTTTTACTGTTAGATCTCTTTCTTTTGCCAATTCCTGGAAATCTCCATTTTCTGCTGCAATTTCAAATTTCGAAACTGAATTAAACACATTGTCTATTGTTTCATCTGATGGCTCTATCTTTCTAGATATTGTCGCAAGCTTAAGTGTTTTATTGAAATTTGTTTGATCTAATATTTCAATGATGTGGTACCCAAATGATGTTTCAACAACATCAATATCGCCTTTTTTATTGTCAAATGAAAAGGCCTTGAATTCTGGCGCAAAAGACGAATTATACGCAAATTCTATAACGCCTTCATTTTCATTACTTACCTTATCTGATGATAAATCTAAAAGGTCAACAAACTTTGAACGGTTTGGCTTTACTACAGCTAATATACTATCAGCCGTAGCTTTGGCTTGTTGTGGTGTTCTTGTAATTGATGGATCTACTCTTGTAGCACCTACATATGGTATTAAGATATGTCTAACCTTTACAGAGTCTGGTCGTTGTTCTACATTTAAGATTTTAGAAAGCTTGTAGTACTCACCATCTTTATATGGTCCGTAGATAGTGCCTTCACTCATCCCAAACAAAGTATCCGCAGCTACGCTTGGTAATTGAGATTTTCTTAAATAAGCATCATTGTACTTCACATCTGAATTAGCGTTAACAAATTGCTCAATATCTGTTGTATTTTTAAAACCTAATACGGAATCTGTTAACTTTGAGATATCGTTGTATTCTGCCTTGTCTTCTAACAAGCCTAATAACGAATTTTTTATAGCCTCTTCATCCTCTTTCGATGCTTCTTCTTTAAACTCTACATAGACTATCTCTCGTGTAGCATCTACTTTAAACTTCTGCTTGTTATCATTGATGTATTTTTTAATGTCTGATTTAGTGACCTCTATTAAACTATCGTTTATAGATTCGTAAGGTATTTGTACATATCTAATATCTCTGGTACTAGCATCTGCAAAATACTCATCTTCGGCCTCTGCAACTGTAGCACCTACACCAGCTTTTATGAGATTGTAATACGTTTGTTGCAATGCGTTTGCCGCTAAAGATTGCTCGTTATTGGTCCATTCTTCAAAATTAATCTGAAACGTTCCGAGTGGCGCTCTTTCTGGTTGAATATCTTTTAAATTAGCAATAAATGCGTTTAATCTATTGACATCAAAAATGCCGTCTTCGTTCTGAAATTCTTCATACGACGAAAAACTATTTTTAATAAGATCTCGCATTTGGTCCTTTTCAACAGATAGGCCTAACTCCTCAAATTCGGTTTCTAGAATGATCTTTCTTAATTCCTGAGAGTATACACTATTCATAACTTGAATAGACGATGTCCCTGGGCCAACACGTCGTTGCATGTTCTCTACCCTAAACATAAACTCTTCTCTACTAATATCTTCACCATTTACTGTTGCTATAACATCTTGCGAAACACCTGTTAAAGCACTAGAGTTTTTAAAGAGATCACCAATTACAAATGAAAAAAGGGCTAATGCAATAACCAGAATAAGAATTAATGAACGTTGTCTAATTTTATTTAAAACTGCCATTATTAAATTTTTAGTTTGTTTATAAGATCCACATATTTAGATAGAACCACCTACTCACCACATTTCTCAATGCTATTATCTGTTGTTGAGCTACCTGTTATTGGGTGTGCGAAAATAGTATTTTATTGTAAATAATAAAAGCACAACTTTGCTTTTTATCTGATGCTTAGTTGCTTAATCGTCGTTTAAAACTTTTAAGGTAACGACATCTATTTTTGTGGAGGATACTTCGTTGATTGTAAATTTAAAATCATCAAT
>JABDIQ010000248.1 GCA_013003655.1 Winogradskyella sp.
TAGGGTGGAATCCAGGCACTGAGCAAGAATTGTATTCGTTAGAAAATCTAATTCAAGATTTTGAATTAGATCGTGTACATAAAGCTGGCGCACGCTTTGATCCATATAAGATAAAGTGGTTTAACCATCATTACATGCAGCAACAGCTAAGTTTAGATTTGGCTCATCAATTTAAAGAACTTAGACCAGAGTTAAGTGAAATAGATGTTAACTATATAGCCCTAGTCATTGATCTTGTGAAGGAGCGCGCAACTTTTATTCAGGACTTTTGGGATCTGACTCATTTCTTCTTTGTGGCTCCAGAATCTTATGATGATAAGGCGTTTAAAAAAGCCATTAAGGACGATACCAAAGAAATCCTTGGCAATTTGTTAAATATCATACACAACACTGAAGCATTTATTAAAGACACCCTTCAAACCAATATAAAAGGCTGGATTACTGATAACGAAATTGGCTTTGGAAAAGTTATGATGCCATTGCGGTTAGCGCTGGTTGGCTCTCTTCAAGGTCCAGATGTTTTTGATATTATGTTTTTAATAGGAAAAAATGAAACAAAGAGCAGAGTAAAAGCTTTAATTAATGCAGCCACTTAAGCTTTAAAACGTAAGCATAGCAGTGAAAGCTAGTAAAGACTGATTACCTTTTATCTTGTCTTGTCCAGATAAATTACTTGACGAATTAACGTTGTTTAGAATGTTCGTTAGGCCATAAATATATTGAAACCTCAACTTTATATTTCCAAAGCCCGCTGATAATCCTACCACACTATTGACATTAAATTTTGAAATATCAGAGAGCTCGTCTGCCGTCAAAGAATTATCACCAGATAATGCATAATTTCCTTTAGCCTCATCTTGAAGTTGAAGCTCGCCACTATATTGTATCATTGGCCCAACATCTATAGTAAGATACGGGCCTATTATCTTTACGTGGCCCATCAAAGCGATTTGCGCCATTAATATACTGTACTCTAAATATTCTTCTGTACTGCCAAGTGGTGCGGTTGCCTCAACCTCAAGATTATTCTCAGATAGCTGAATATTATAACTAATATTATACCACTTATTAGGAAGGTCTACTGTTGCGGCCATGCCGCCCAGCCATCCATTTCCTTTTTTTGTGATAAGATTATCTGAAATTATATCGAATTGGGTTACACCTCCTTGAAGGCCTATGCCGTTGGTTATGGTAACACGCCTGTGCTGAGCGTTAAGTGTTGTAACAAAAAGGGTGCAAAACACTACTAATAGAATGTATATGTGTTTTTTCATGGTTTGAGGTGATTATAAGCTACAAACCTAAGCAAAAAAGGCTAATTATGCGTAACTTTATTGATTCTTACATTTAATCTAAAACAGTTGTTATGAACTATTACCTCATCCCTTTTATCGTTATAGGATTTATTATTCTTATCTCCTCCTTTTTTATTGTAAAACAACAATCAGCCGCAATAATTGAGCGGTTTGGTAAATTTCAAAGCATTAGACATTCTGGTTTACAAATGAAAATTCCATTAGTCGATAGAGTTTCGGGTAGATTGAGTTTAAAAATTCAGCAATTAGATGTTATAATTGAAACCAAAACGCTTGATGATGTTTTTGTGCGTTTGAAGGTTTCAGTACAGTACCGTGTTATTAGAGATAAGGTCTATGACGCCTTTTATAAATTAGATTATCCTCATGAGCAAATCACGTCTTATGTTTTTGACGTTGTGCGAGCCGAAGTGCCTAAAATGAAATTAGATGACGTTTTTGTTAAAAAGGATGACATCGCTCTCGCCGTAAAAGCAGAACTGAATGATGCTATGTCAGATTATGGATTTGATATTATTAAAACCCTCGTTACCGATATCGATCCTGATGCACAAGTAAAGGCTGCCATGAACCGTATTAACGCTTCTGAGCGCGAAAAGATAGCAGCACAATTTGAAGGTGATGCTGCTCGGATATTAATTGTGGAAAAAGCAAAAGCCGAAGCAGAAAGTAAACGATTACAAGGGCAAGGTATTGCAGACCAGCGTCGTGAAATTGCGCGTGGGCTTGAAGAATCGGTTGAAGTTTTAAACCGCGTTGGTATTAACAGTCAAGAAGCTTCGGCACTAATCGTTGTAACTCAACATTATGACACGCTACAGTCACTAGGTGAAGAAACCAACAGTAATTTAATTTTATTGCCTAACGCGCCTCAAGCTGGTAGTAATATGCTCAACGATATGGTAGCCAGTTTTGCAGCTAGTAACCAAATTGGTGAGGCCATGAAAAAAGCTGAAAACAAGAAGAAAGAATCTTAATACAACCCTAGAAACTGCTTAGTGTTCCTCTTTGTATCGCTTTAGCATGTCTTTAAGTGTTTGTAAATAGTCCTTGAGCTCGCCACTGTCAACTTCCGATTGGCCCGAGCCTGAAAAGGACATGGCTCGTTCGTCTAAATGTCTGTATAATCCAGGATAATCGGTCTCTATGGTTCGTAATAAGCTGGATATTTCTGTAAGTAAATCTTTTGCGGCACTCATAATTGTCTTGTTTGTCTATATAAGATACTGAAAAATGATGTATTATAAAAATACAAGGTTAAACGCGCACTTCGCTAATCTAACAGAGCCTCGTTAGCCAAAATAGGATTCTCGTCTTCCTTCGCCTTAGCGATAAAAGCATCGATGTCTTCATTGTGGTCTAGGCCACTTTTCAAAAGCTCTTTAAGAGTAATTAGTGTTGCTATTCTCGTGCCTTTTTTCTTAGCTGCTGTATTAAAATACGGCTGAAGATCTTCATAAGTCACATCTTTAGACAACATTATGATCTCTTGCTTAGTTTTTATTTGTTTCTCTTCAGGTAGGTTAGTGTATTTTTTACCTAGTTGCTGAATAATACTGATAGCGCTTCGCTTAGGCTGATTGTGTTTTGCTTGATTTGGATTGGGTTTGTGAGGCGCTTTAGGCTTTTGTTTTGCCCAACTATCTCTTAAGCCAACCGTTTTGTTGAATACTAGATTACCAGGTTTGGAATCTTCATCTACACAAAAATACCCGATTCTCTGAAACTGATATCGTTCTCCTGTTGTTGCACTAGCAAGGCCTGGTTCTATAAAGGCTTTTTTAACCACTAGAGAGTTTGGGTTTAAAAACTCCATAAAGTCTTTTTCCTTATCGCTGTCGGGCTCCTCGTGCCTAAATAAACGATCGTATTCTCTAACTTCTGCTGTAATAGCATGTTTTATGGACACCCAGTGCAATGTACCTTTAACTCTTCGGTCTGTGTCTTCAGAATAGGTACAGTGTATTTCTTTTATTTCGTTAGTATCGTCTTTAATTACCTCTTCGGCTTTAATAATGTAAGCGTTCTTTAATCTGACTTCTCCGCCAAGCTTTAACCTAAAAAATTTCTTACCTGCTTCTTCTTTAAAATCTTCTTTCTCAATAAAAATCTCTCTTGAAAATGGAATTTTCCGGTAACCTGCCGATTCGTCTTCCTGATTATTTTCTGCTTCTAACCATTCTTCCTTATCTTCAGGATAATTTGTAATGACAACTTTTACAGGATCTAATACGGCCATTACTCTATTGGCTGATTTGTTTAGATCTTCTCGTATGCAGAACTCTAACAACGACACATCTATAACGTTCTCTCGTTTAGCAACACCAACTTTGTCTATAAATTGTTTTATGGATTCTGGCGTATAGCCTCTTCGCCTAAGCCCTGATATTGTAGGCATCCTTGGATCATCCCATCCCGCAACTATACCATCATTTACAAGTTTGAGCAATTTCCGTTTACTCATTATGGTATAACTTAGATTAAGTCTGGCAAACTCTCGTTGCTTTGGTTGTAGTGGTAATTCTTCTTTGCTGTATTCATAAACCTGACCCTTAAACCAATCGTAGAGTTCTCTATGCGGTTTAAACTCTAATGAGCATAATGAATGAGAAATCTGCTCAATATAATCACTCTCTCCATGCGTCCAATCGTACATGGGGTAAATACACCAATCATTGCCTGTTCTATGGTGATGGGCAAACATAATTCTATACATTATTGGATCTCTCATCAACATATTAGGATGGGTCATATCAATTTTAGCCCTTAACACATGAGTGCCTGCCTCATACTTACCTTCTTTCATTCCTTTAAAAAGAGATAAATTCTCTTCAATTGATCTTTCTCTATATGGGCCGTTAACTCCCTCTTGAGTTGGCGTTCCTTTTTGTTCTGCCATGGCCTCAGACGATTGGCTATCTACATATGCTTTGCCATCTTTAATCATTAATATAGCCCAATCGTATAGTTTCTGAAAGTAATCTGAAGAATAGCATTCGTTGACCCAAGTATAGCCTAGCCAGGAAATGTCTCTTTTAATAGCGTCTACGTATTCTTGCTCTTCCTTTGATGGGTTGGTATCATCAAATCTAAGATTTACAGGTGCGTTGTATTTTTCACCAAGTCCAAAACTTATACCAATGGCTTTGGTATGTCCAATATGCAAGTAACCGTTGGGTTCTGGCGGAAAACGAAACCTAAGGTCGTCTTTGGGTAATCCATTCTTAAGGTCTACTTCTATAATATGCTCAATAAAATTGAGTGATTTTGATTCTTCTGACATGTTACTGCGTTATATAATACTTTCAACATTACCAAGGCTTCGTTGAACGTGGCAAAATTACATAAATTGTAACATTAATATACTATACCTTACTTATAGTATAGAACCAAAAAAATATACAGCAACTATGAACTACAAATGTCCAAAATGTAATAACACAACCTGTGAAATTGGTGAAATGCGAGCAACAGGTGGAACCTTATCAAAAATTTTTGATGTGCAGAACAAGAAATTTACTTCTGTAACCTGTAAAAAGTGCACCTATACCGAGTTTTTTAAGACTAAAACCAGCGCTATTAGTAATATTTTTGACTTTTTTACAAATTAAAAAGGTGGTCATTACAAGTATAATAGAAGGCTTATCTTTGTGAAATGGGAATAGTAAAAGTAGAAAACATCAGAGTTTATGCTCATCACGGCTGCTTACCAGAAGAAACCATTATAGGAAGTGATTATCGTGTAGACCTTAAAGTAAAAGCAGACCTTTCCATCTCAGCTGAATCTGATGACTTAAACGACACCATTGATTATGTGTTTTTAAACAAAGTTGTCTGTGAAGAAATGGCAGAGCCTAGCAAGCTTTTAGAAACCGTTGCAGAGCGTATTTTGAAAAGGATTATGACTGAAGACGAAAGGGTAATAAAAGCTGCTGTTGCAGTTAGTAAGATAAACCCACCGATTGGTGGAGATGTTGAGAACGTTACTATAAAACTATCGAAGAACAGAAAAATGAAAGGCAAATAGTCTAAAACTTATATTTTTTTTACATTTGCGCACCTACTCCTAACGGAGTTTGTTTAATATAAATACAAATGGTGTCGTGGCCGAGTGGCTAGGCAGAGCTCTGCAAAAGCTCGTACAGCGGTTCGAATCCGCTCGACACCTCAAAAAACCCAGAGTGAAAGCTTTGGGTTTTTTAGTTTTGGCCCGGTAGCATTGTAGTTTCTTTTACCGGATTATACTTATCCATTTGCTCCTTTCCTTTTTCGTAAATTTCTGGAAACAAGCCTTGCGTTAATAATAGAATGCCAAAACCCAGTATGGCTAAGGCAATTATTTTCTTGGTTTTAAAAATGCGCCTTGGTGTTAATTTACTTTTAAGTCGTTTTGCTACAGCCATTTTTACGAGATCTGTAACAAAGTAAGTCACTAACATGGTAATAATAAAAACTTCAACGCCATTCTCTGAAGACGTTATAGAGTTCCCAATGACAATAAATCCTAACCAACCGATTAGTACACCTATATTAATAAAATTAAGCAAGAACCCCTTAATAAATAACTTTCCGTAGTCTTTTTGTATATCTACTTTATGATACTCTCTCACAATAGATCTAAAGGATTTTGATGTTTTTAAGAATGAGATTAAACCGTAAACAATCAACAGTACACCTCCAAAAACTAAAAAATTTGGATCGTCCTTTATTTTAGCCATCAACCTATTAGTACTATAAAAGGCTAAGGCGATAAACAATATATCTGCTAAAATAACACCAAGATCGAAAATAAGAGCACTCTTAAAACCTTTGGTGGCACTTGTTTCTAGAAGCACAAAGAAAACCGGACCAATGGTGAAGGCTAAAATAATACCGAAGGGAATTGCGGATAATATATCGTCAATCATGTAAAATGGCCTGTTTTACACAAAAGTAGTAAAAGTGTCTTAGTTTACATACGTTTTATACGACCTCCTAAAACTCGACTTTCATCAATTGTTTTGGGATCGCTATAAACAAATACGTCTCCGCCTGCTCTAATTTTAATATCAAGATTATTTGTAGTGTACACGTGTGCTTCACCTGCAGCTCTTATGGCTACATCTGAATTAACAGAAACACAAGCTTCGCCTTGGTAAATGCCGCCTGTATATATGGTTATATCTTGTTGATCTGCCTTGCCAGTTGCTTCTATTTTTCCACCTGTTACTGCCCTAATTGTAGCATATTTTACATTTATATTGGCCTTAATTGAAGCGCCTTCTTGTGCTCTTAGATCAATTTCAAACTGATCTATTATATCTTCTGTATAAACCCGTGCACCCTCGTTAACATCGATAATGTCTAGATTAGAATAGTACAATGTCACTGAGGTGTTATTACCATCAAACAACTCCTCTAGCTTCATTCTAATTTTTAACAATCCATCTTTATTTACAATCTCCACATCACTTTTATTCTTTCCGTTGATCACCACTTTATTATCTTTTGATTTTATGAGTTTAACCTCAATCAAATCAAAAACCTTTAATGTTGAGAATTCTCCTATTGATCGTTCTATTGGTTGTTGTGCATAGATGGTAGTTACACTTAATAGAGCCAAGATGACGATGAATTTTTTCATGATACAAAGATATTAAATAGTGTTTTTGTTCTTTAAATAAGCCTCCCAAAGCTCTTGACCATTTTTAATAGATAGATCTACTTTTCCGCATGAACAGCAGATCTTGGCGTGCAA
>JABDIQ010000258.1 GCA_013003655.1 Winogradskyella sp.
AAATCCGAGTGGAAAAAGGAGCGAGGCTATTGCCTCGATATTTTTCCGAGTAAATCATACGATTAATTAAAGGTAATTATTTTAATTGAAATTCATCCGCCGGATGACACGAGCGCAGCGAACTGGCCTAAGCAATTATACTTGCCTACCTCAGGCAGGCACGTTGTTGTACTTTCGTTATTTATTATTTTTGTTTAACAAATTGATATGTTTTATTATTAAGGTTAAGAATAATGTGATAGTTTCCACGTTTCACTTCAATATTATCACCATTGAAATAAGTATTTCCTTTTGGAAATGTATTACCTCCCCAATTAAATTTCCAATTTTCTCCTTCTCTGAATTTCACCAAGCCATCTGTTAGAGTTAAATAACCTTCCCAAATAGCTTCTGATTCATTTTTTAAAGTTAATGGGATATTTGTTTTCCAATCTTTATATTGAGTAGCATCTCCTACTATACCAATATCTGAATAAAGTAATTTAACGGTTGGATAATAGTCTTGAATAAGAGCTTTATTCGTATTAGTTAGAGCGATGAAATTATCTATGAAAATTAAATATGTTGATTTTATACTTTTCACCGATTTTAAGGCATTTTGAAATAGTGGATTCTTTAATAATTCGTACGCATTATCAATATCGGTCTCACTAAAAAAACCTAGATCCATATTTTGAAAATCATTTACTGCAGAATAAGTAAATTCAACACTAGGATAGGGTATGTTCGACTTTTCCAATAATGATGTGATCACTTTCTTGTTAGAGACAGACGTATTGTTTATGAAATTCCCATAAGAAAAGAGACTCTTATTCAAACCACTTTGATTTTTATTTTGAGGGTTGAATTTAAGATAACCTAAGAGATACGAAATTTCAGAGTTTAAATCAGATGGATCTAGGTCTAAATAAAACAACAAATGTGGTAGTAGTTCTTTATCTATCCCTTCAGGATGCTCAACTATGCTATCTATAATTTCAATTTGTTCAGATAATTGATGTCTAACAAGTATGAGTTTCTCTGAATCTTGATCTACAACAGTATATATTTGTTGTAAAACAGCTTTAAATTCATCCTCGTTCTTCCTTAACTCATTCCAGTTATTTAATTGTAGTGCTATTAAAATTCCTAGAACAACTAGAATTATTTCACCAACAGCATATTTTAGATACTTTCCAGTTTTGTTTTCCATAAGCAAGTTTTGGCGAATTTTTCTAAAGAATTTTATCATTGGTTAGCGGTTTCTGATAATGAAGCACAACTCAGGGTTAAACGTAGTTCTGGTTAGAGAATGAAAAGATAATAAATTCTGTAACAATAATTTGAGAATTGTACTTCGATATACTCTCATATTATTGGTTATCAATTAGCTTCGCAAAGCGAAG
>JABDIQ010000268.1 GCA_013003655.1 Winogradskyella sp.
AACCACCACTATCCGCGTCTATGATGCTATCTTCGGTTTGAATTAATTGAGACTCACCAACAAGATCAATAACGCCATCCAATTCAATATAATTTCTAATGGTTAAACTTTGACCAGAATTATCTTCATCTAAAGTTTCATTAGGATCTGCTATAATTAATTTAGCATTATTGCTAATTAGACCGTTTAAACTAATGTCGTTATCTCCTGAGGAAATCTCATGATCGATTTCAACAATATTCCAACCAATGACGGTAGTACCATCTAGTCCAACTGAATTTGGTAATAGCTGAACTGTATTATTAGCCCATATTCCTGCAGTATTCCAAACACCATTAGCTGTTGTTACATACGGTAATGGAGCGGTTTGTGTTGAAATTAAGGTTTTATCTTTATCTAAGTAACGTAATCTTAAGAAATTACGATCGTCTGTAAGCCCTTCAACAGTAGAACCATAAAATGAATTAAAGTCATAATATGCTTTTAGATTGCTCCACGGTATTGTACCAGCAACATTTGCAATAGAATTACCAGGAATCACTTTACCTTGAACATAGTCTGTACCGCTTACATCTAAGCGTTCAATTTCCTGATTCATTAGAAAACGTACCTGTTCCGCGCTCAATTCCTGATCCCAAACATA
This sequence comes from Winogradskyella sp., assembly GCA_013003655.1. Lineage (GTDB taxonomy): Bacteria > Bacteroidota > Bacteroidia > Flavobacteriales > Flavobacteriaceae > JABDIQ01. The sequence continues at coordinate 644 of JABDIQ010000268.1, forward strand.
AATCTCATCAACTTCACCTAATAATGGGTTGCTTATATTGTCCTTATCTATATATAATGAACCTACAGCATATTTATTAAAATTTGGAGTAGGTGGCAAGACATCTTGCTCAGATTTATCTAAGATTCCATCTATATATAAATAAACTGTACCACTAGAATAAACAAAAGCAATATGGTGCCATTTACTATCACTTAGTTGCATATCTGACGTAAATCGAGGCGTAACTGTATCATCAACCATGACTTCAACTTCTTCCTGTGCATTTATCCTAATTTGTAATTTATCACCTTTAGACATTACAGTTCTAGTAGTGCTTCCTGGAGCAATTTTTACCCAAGCCGAAATTGTAAACTCGTTTATATTTAAATTCAGTGCCGATTCACCAACCAAATAATCTCCGTTAGTAATATCTATAGCACGGTCACCAGTAAGTTTTGGCGCTTTTCCAAACGTAAAGAATTTTAAACCATCAAAATCATACCAGGTTTTGAGATTTCCTGCACCATCAGATTTTAATGGTAAGACATCTATGATATCAGCATCTAAAAAGGTCTCAGCATCTGCAACTATAAGCACATACTCTTCATCGGCTGTTTTAGTGAACCCACTAAAGGCTGCCTCTGGGATTGAAACATATACATCACGCACATCACTACTGCCGACTTCTGTTTTTTCTTCTATTCTCCATTTTCGGTCTACACGGGTTAAAGTCGTAGTTATACCTGTAGCAATAGTTACAGTATTTGTAGATGTACCTGTATATACAGCATTATTACTTCCCCATACCAGGAAATCACCATCGTTTTCAAATTCATTAGTGTTATCACTATTCTTATCGTAAATACCACCAAGACCAATAGTTACTTCGTTAGTAGTATTGATTGTTTTTGATTGTTTTTGATTTAAATCTGACAATGAATCTCTTCCTATTCCTGCTACATGATAATTGTAGGCGCTACCACTTTG
>JABDIQ010000274.1 GCA_013003655.1 Winogradskyella sp.
ATAAATAGACTGGTCTACATAACCAATCTTATCTGTTAAGTACGCTACATCTTCAACCGAATAAGAAGCCATTACATTTTTGTTATGAAAAATTTCATCGAGCTTTTTTTTATTCAGTCCTTCAAAATAAGATTCGTTACACCAAATGAGTAATTGATCTGGGTAGGTTGTTGCTAAATCGTATAGAATATACGGAATCGATTTTGCATCATCAAACACAATGGTCTTTGATGCCTCATCTAGCACTTCAGTTACCTTGTTGTTATGATGTTTAAGGATTATCAAGATGTAATTGATTTATAATAGTCAATATTTTGTTGTACTATGATATTAATATCAAACGTTTCTTCTACTTTACGACGTGCCGCTAATCCTATTTTAGAAGTTAATGAATCACTTTCTAATAATTTTAAAATGCAATTGGCGTAAGTTTCAATTTTAGATGGATGAACCAAAAACCCATTAATTCCATCATCTATTAACTCTTGAGCCCAACCAATGGATGTGTTTACTACGGGTTTCTGTAGAGCCATAGATTCTATGGTGACCATACCCAGAGTTTCGGCAAAAGATGGGAAGGTACAGACATGAGCATCTTTAATATGTTGTACAACTTCATTATAAGGACGTTTTCCTAAATATGAAGTGTTGGCCTTTGCGCTCTCGGTCAAAAGATTTTCAACAAGCTCAAAAGTAGATGAGTTTCCTGTTTTGAGATCGGCCGAATCACTTCCGATTAATAATAATCTTGCATCAGGTTGACGTGCATGGACTGCGTTGAAGATCTCAGCCAACTCTAAAACTCCTTTTTTACGAATGATGGTTCCTATGTATAAAATGGTATTTCTGTTGTACTTTTCGGGAGATTCATTCACAAACTTCTCTAGTTGCAGTCCGTAGTGAATGGTTTTGATCTTTTCTTTTTTTATTCCAAAAATTTCTTGAGTTACAGAACCTGCATACGATGTTGGAGCGATGTAGGCAGCTGCACCTTTGATTGCCTTTTTTTCGAAAAAATAATTCTTCCATTTTTGTTTTCTGCCTTCTAATTTACAGAAGTAGGCATCACTTCCATGAAATCTAATAACCAGAGGAACACTAAAGGTCATAAAGGCCGTTATACCTGTCCAATCGGGCGCTTCGAGAATATTAATTTGTTCACTACGTACCACATGTTCTACATAGGAATTAATATGTTTTCTATAGAAATACCAACCACCTACTTTATAAGACTTTGAGGCAATAAGATGAATCTCTACACCTTCAGAATGAACAATATCGTTAGTGTTTTGACCATAAACAAATACGATAACCCGAATGTTTTCCTTCACCAAGGCTACAGCTAAATTTTTTAAACTGGTTGCAATACCAGCCGATCTGTTGACCTTTGGATGAGGATATTCTGAGGTTATATACCCTACTGTTAGTTCACTATCTTTTTGATGACCTGCCATATATTTTGCGATGCTTCCGTTGGTGTTTTTCCGACAATAATCTCATACCATTTTAAACCTTCAGATACGTTAGAGCGTTTTCCTGTTAATACTTCTTCAACTAAAGATTCCAAGTGTTGTTTATCAGTGCAAAATATTGCTGCCTCGTCACTTGGCATTGATCTAAAGTGTACGTACTTATAGTTTTGACCAATGTCTCTTATTCCCTTTTTAAGTTGTGGTTGTTCGTAATTGTAGTAGATACATGATTTTTGATGAGCAACAAAATCGAATACTGTAGATGAACAGACATTAGTTACAAATTCTGAATGCCTACATACATTAACTAACATGCCCAAATCGTCTCTTGTTGGCATTACTTCATTCCAGGCAGAACCCATTTTTTTCCAAATAGGATCTATAGAAGCTATAATATCATGGTTTGCCTTTAATACAGCATCATAGCGTTTGGTTAGATCCACAGGACATTTTCTATAAATAATACCTAAATTATATCCTTTTTGATTAAGTGATCTTACAGCATTTGCTAAATCTTCAAGATAATATTGATCTAGTGGTGAGGTGGTTTCATCGTCACCTGAAAAGCAAATATATTGTTTACCTAAATCTAGTCCATGTTCTTTAAAAAATTCCTCACGGGTTTTAAATAAATCAGTATTGTAATGCGGTTCAAATTGTGGTGTGCCTGTTACAAAAACTTTATCCGGTTTCACAAAAGAATAGTATTGTATTACCTGTGCTTTCATATGATCGCTCCAAACACAGAAATAATCTGTTTCAACGACCTGCATGGCCTTTGGCACATTATCCCATGAGTAAACAAACGCTATTGTTGGAATGCCCAAATCCTTTGCAGCTAAAAGTGCACTTATAGATTGAGTACTGCGCTGCGTTGTGCAAAAAATAAGATCTGGCTGATGCTCTTGTAGTTGTTGTTTACAATAGTCGTATTTAGGATTCTTACGTTCTAATCTATTTATTTTTTTTCTAATGCGTTTGACACCTCTTTCAGACGAATTGATGCCTATTAAAAAGGATGTTAATATGCTTTTAACAGCATTTTTGAATCCATTATAATGTAATGGAAACTTATAGGTTTCGTAAACACTATCATTAAATTTTTTTTGAGATACATTGAGTTCTATTCGCTTGCGTACACGAGAATAAATGGGTGTTAATGGATGTATTTGTTGATTAGAAATCTTTACTTCTTTAAAACCCAATTCTTCATTTAATGAAAAGGCTGTATTGTTCCAGTACGTGATATCAAAATTGTGCTGCTCACCAATATTTTTGAATTGGGTAAACGCAAAATTACGTAAGCCTACACCATCTGGTAAAAAAATAAAGACTTTCTTTTTCATTCTATATAATCAGGTTTAAATGGACAAGCCTTCATTAGTCCTTTTGAGAGTTTGTGAATTTGCTCCATGTCTGGTAGTGAAGATTTTTCTTCAAAAAGGGTATCTATCTCTGATTTAGTTAATGGTTGTGTTTTTATATCTGAATCATAAGGTTTTATACCAACAGATTCAAAATAATCCTTGTATTTTATATCATCCCCAAACAGATTATTTGA
>JABDIQ010000126.1 GCA_013003655.1 Winogradskyella sp.
TTAGGATCTCCGTTGAGTGTGGACTTATCAAATCTATAGCCTACCGTTGCAATCAACTGATCTTTGTAATTACCTTCTACTTGCGCAAAGTATCCAAATTCTTTAACTACAGATTTGGTTTGCGTAATAGCCTGTGCAGATCCTTGACCCAAAGTTGTTTGGTCTGGAATTAACTGCGTTGCTTGATTAAAAATAATATCGGCTTGTTGTTCTAAATAAGAAATACCACCTTGAGTAGTCAACGCTAAATCGCCATTCAAGGCATCATTATTCCAAACTGCAATACCTTGGTAGTTATAGTTGGTAAAGTTATTTTTACCTACACCTATAAATCCGTTTTGATTGCCACGTTGAGCTTGATGCGTCTCTGGCACATACACAAACGTTTCATTTGCTAAGAAGTCTAAACCTCCATTAAATATTAACCGTACTCGATTTTTATCTGTATTTAACAATTTAGTCGTAAGTTTTAAACCTTGAATGAAACGATTATTTCTGTCTTCATTCGTAGCTTGATCTCTCACAAATACAGGGTTACCAGAGGAATTAGGGTTATCTGGATAGTTGCCATTTTCATCTGGGAATAAATTAATCCATGGTCTTGTAAAGGCTAAATTGTAACCATAACTTAGACCACCTTCATTTTCATTACCTGTAAAACTACGACTAGAACTAGATCTTGTAAAGTTTGATGATACTGATAAATCAAAGGTTTCAGAGATCTTCTGATCTAGATTTGCTCTTATCGAGAATCTCTCAAAACCAGTTCTGTCAATAATGCCTTCTTCATCTCTGTAAGAACTACCTACATAGTACTTTGTGTTTTCGTTACCTCCGCTTGCACTAACGCGAGTTTCAGTAATTAAGCCTTCTTCACCGTAAATAACATCTTCATAATCTATTAAGCCACCATCAAGGATAGCTGCATTATAAAGTGCAACTTCAGAAGCTCCAAATGTAGATTCTACATTTGCTGCAGTCCAAGGTCTCATTCCTAATTTATTGATAATGGTATTTACTCCTAAGTCTTGGCTAAATTTAATATTGGTTTTACCCATTTTACCACGCTTGGTAGTGATTATTACAACACCAGCATTTGCACGTGTTCCATAAATTGCAGCGGCAGATGCTCCTTTTAAGACCTCAATATTTTCTATATCGTTAGGATCTAAGTCTGCAATTCTGTTTCCTGAATTCTCTTCATTGCCTCGGTTTGCACCAGACGCAAATCTTAATCCTGAAGGGATTTCATTATTATTGACATAAACACCATCTACAATATATAATGGTTGGTTATTACCATTAATCGAGGATATACCTCTCAATCGCAAGGCAAAACCACCACCTGGCGCACCTGAAGAAGCTGTAATATTTACACCAGTTACTTTACCATAGAGTGCTCCGTCTAATGTGGATTGTGCCGTTCTACCGGTAAGTTCTTCAGAGCTTACTGTAGCAATAGCATTTGCGGAGTTGGCCCGTTTAATGGACGTTCCTAAACCTGTAATAACTACCTCATCTAAGGCCGTTGCAGATTCTTTTAATGCTACATTTAAAGTAGTTGCTGAATTTACTGTAAGTTCCATGGTTTCGTATCCTAAATACGAAAAGACTAAAACTGCCGGAAAATTATTCACTGAAATGGAATAATTACCGTCAAAGTCTGAAATCTCACCATTTGTTGTTCCTTTTTCTAGCACATTAGCACCAGCAATAGGAAGGCCTGTGGCCTCATCTGTTATTACACCTTTTACTTCCTGTGCTACTAAAAACATTGGAAAAAAGGCGAACGTAAACAGAAGCCATTTTAATAAATGTTGTTTGCTCATTGTTGATTTAATTATAAAGTTAGTTCCCTCAAATATCTAAATATTATTTAATTATTTAAAGTTTCTTTAACAATTTCTGAATTATATGCTTAAAAAACTAAGAATTAAAAAATTAAAAAATTAGATCACAGACACTTATCATCATAACTCTAGAAATCTTAAATTTGCAGCCTAAATTGAAAGTCAATGTATAGAAATCATACTTGTGGCGAATTAAGAGCGTCTCACATAGATGAACAAGTTATCCTAGCAGGATGGGTACAGGGTATTAGAGATAAAGGATTTATGGTATATATTGATCTTAGAGACCGCTATGGTATAACTCAACTTTATTTTGATCAAGAATTAACGTCGAAGGCATTATTTGAAAAGGCACAAAGCCTTGGAAGAGAATTTGTAATACAGGTTAAAGGGAAGGTTGTGGAGCGCAGTTCAAAAAACCCAAATATTCCGACTGGTGATATAGAAGTATTAGTTTCTGATTTAGAAATCCTAAATAAAGCGCAACTACCACCTTTTACTATTGAAGATAAAACGGATGGTGGTGATGAGCTACGAATGAAGTATCGCTATCTAGATATTAGGCGCAATCCAGTTAAGAATAAGCTTATATTCAGACACAAGGTCTCTCAGGCCGTACGATCGTATTTATCTAAACAAAATTTTATTGAGGTTGAAACTCCATATCTCATCAAATCAACTCCTGAAGGTGCTAGAGATTTTGTAGTGCCTTCGCGTATGAATCAAGGTCAATTTTATGCCCTGCCACAATCGCCGCAAACCTTTAAACAACTGTTGATGGTTGGTGGCTTGGATAAGTATTTTCAGATTGTAAAATGTTTTAGAGATGAAGACCTAAGAGCCGATAGACAGCCTGAGTTTACTCAAATAGATTGTGAAATGGCATTCGTAGAACAAGAGGATATACTCAATACGTTTGAAGGTTTAACCAGACATCTTCTAAAAGAAATAAATGGTGTGGAGGTTGCTGAGTTTCCAAGAATGACCTATGATGAGGCTATAAAAACTTATGGTAATGACAAGCCAGACATTCGGTTTGGGATGAAATTCGCCGAATTAAATAAGATTACTCAGCATAAGGATTTTAATGTGTTTAATTCTGCGGAATTGGTTGTCGGCATTGCTGTTCCTGGCGGTAATTCTTATACTCGAAAAGACATTGACAAATTAATAGATTGGGTAAAACGACCACAGATCGGTGCCTTAGGCATGGTCTATTGCCGCTGCAATGATGATGGCACCTATAAATCCTCTGTCGATAAATTTTATGATCAGGAAGACCTCAATCAATGGGCAGATGCAACAAACGCAGAAAAAGGTGATCTTATCTGCATTCTATCTGGTGAAACCAATAAGGTGAGAGCACAATTAAGTGCTTTACGAATGGAATTAGCAGAGCGTTTAGGTTTACGTGACCCTAAGGTATTTGCTCCACTGTGGGTAATAGACTTCCCACTGTTGGAATATGATGAAGAAACCCAGCGTTACCACGCCATGCATCATCCATTTACTTCACCCAAACCTGGGCAGTTAGACCTCTTAGATTCAAATCCTGGTGAGGTTAAAGCCAACGCTTACGACCTTGTTTTAAACGGTAATGAAATAGGTGGTGGATCTATTAGAATTCATGATAAGAAAACACAGGCCATTATGCTAAAACATCTCGGATTCTCTGATGAGGAAGCACGATCACAGTTTGGTTTTTTAATGGATGCCTTTGAGTACGGTGCACCTCCTCATGGCGGTATTGCCTTTGGTCTAGATCGATTGGTTGCTATATTAGGAGGTCAGGAATCAATTAGAGATTTTATTGCTTTTCCAAAAAACAATGCAGGTAGAGATGTCATGATAGATGCACCTGCTCCGCTTGATAATGCTCAGTTAGATGAATTAAATCTATCTTTAAAGAAGAAGTAATTAATCTACATCACTGCATTGAGCAGCAATGTTTATATCAAACCCATGACTGTAAAAGAATTTTTAAGAAATTTATTGGTTTGGCGGTATAAACATATTTCTGAAAAGAATTTTGTCTTCTTACTTAGTATGCTCATCGGTTTATTAGCGGGCTTGGTATCTGTTATTATAAAGAATATCACCTTTGCTATTCAATATTTTTTAGAACAGGGTATTGTTTTTAGTAATAAGCAGCTCTACTTTATTTTACCCGTTATTGGTATAGCATTAGTCTACTTGTGTGTAAAGTATATTTTTAAAAATCCTATAGAACACGCCATTCCTACCATATTATACTCGCTATCAAAAAAAGATGGTCTTTTAAAACTTAAGAATATCTATCTACCTCTTGTGGCAGCGCCTCTTACGGTAGGATTTGGAGGTTCGGTTGGTTTATTAGGACCTGCTATTGCATCAGCATCAGCAGTAAGTTCTAATATTAGTCAATTGTTTCATATAGATAGAAAAACCAGAAGTCTACTTATAGGTTGTGCGGCGGCTGGAGCAATTGCCTCCATTTTCAAATCACCTATCGCTGCCATTATTTTTGCTATCGAAGTCTTCAGTTTAGATCTAACATTTGCGTCGTTATTACCACTATTGATCGCTTCTGTTTCGTCTGTGGTTACCTCTTATTTCTTTTTAGGAGAAGAAATTCTTTTCAATTTTACAGTTATTGAAAAATTTCAGATCAAGGATATTCCATTTTATATTCTCTTAGGAATAGGCACTGGAATTGCTTCTATCTATTTTTCAAAAATTTATTTTGGGATTACTAATTTATTCAACAAACTTAAATCACCATTACATAAACTCATCATTGGAGGTTTGGCCATAGGTGTTATGCTTTATTTCATACCGCCATTGTACGGCGAAGGTTTTTCGTTTATTAATGATCTTATGACAGGCAATCATCTACATGCTTTAGGTTCTACACCTTTTGATGAATATTTAGATAATATTTGGATTGTTATAGGACTCCTATTTGGCATCACCATTTTTAAAGCAATAGCCATGACTACAACCTTTGCTGCAGGTGGAAGTGGTGGTATTATCATCCCAACATTAGTTATGGGTAGTGCTCTTGGCAATGTGGTTGCGAAAGTGATTAATAATTTAGGGTTGAATTTGTATGTTTCAGAGTCTAATTTCACTTTACTTGGTATGGCAGGACTCATTGCAGGTGTGTTACATGCACCTCTAACAGCCATATTCTTAATAGCTGAGATTACAGGAGGGTACGAATTATTTGTGCCACTAATGATTACAGTATCAATGTCATTTATCATAACCAAGAACAGCATTGAGCACACCATTTACACTAAAGAACTAGCAGAAAAAGGAGCGCTCCTCACTCATGATAAAGACAAAAGTGTTTTAACCTTAATGCGTTTAGATAGTGTTATTGAACAAGATTTTATTGTGCTACATCCTGATATGAGTTTAAGAGAAATGCTAAAAAATGGCGTGTCAATGTCTAATAGGAATTTGTTCCCCGTAACCAATAAGAATGGCGTATTTGAAGGTATTATTTTGTTGGATAACATTAGAACTATTATGTTTGATGATACACTCTATGATTCAACAACAGTTGAAACTTTTATGCAACAGCCTCCAGAATTTATCATCTATGAAAAAGACTCGATGATGGATGTTATGCAGAAATTTCAGGATTCACAGGCATGGAATTTACCAGTAATTAAGGACGATAAATATTACGGTTTTGTTTCAAAGTCTAAATTACTGACCGCGTACAGAAAAGAATTAATAAATTACACCTAGTATGAAATATTTTATTTGGCTTTGTTTTATTTTAAGCATTGGCAGTATAATATCAGGATTTATTTTTAATGTTCACTATTCCGAAAAATTAATTGGTTTTGGTGTGTCTGGCTTATTTCTAATTGTCTTCCCGTTATTTATTTACTTTAGATGGAAAAACAGAAGTTTAAAAGACTATATGCTGACCAAGGAAAACTTGGATAAAATGAGAGAGAATCAAAAGAAAAAAAAGTATTGATTTTCAATATTTTAAAAAAAATTTGAATTGATTTCGCTGTCAAAAAATTATATTTTAACTTTGAGTATTAATTTTTATTTATTTTATAATGACTGGAACAGTTAAATTTTTTAATGACTCTAAAGGATTTGGATTCATTACCAACAACGAAACAGGAAAAGACATTTTCGTCCACGTATCAAACCTTAATGGTGTTGAGTTAAGAGAGGGTGATTCTGTTGAATACACTGAAGAAGAAGGAAGAAAAGGTATGGTCGCTGCCAATGTGCAAGTGGTTTAAATAATATATCTTATTGGTTTCAACGCTCAGCATTAGCTGGGCGTTTTTTATTAGTTAAGATTTCGTTTTTCAATAAAAAAACGCTTTAACAAAGCCGATGCTTCTTTTTCTAAAACGCCAGATATAACTTTGGTTTTAGGGTGCAATTGTGTTCCCATCGTTGTGTAACCACGTTGCTCATCTTTGGCGCCATAAACCAATTTTGACAACTGACTCCAATACAAGGCACCAGCACACATTTGACATGGCTCTAGAGTAACATAGAGTGTGCAATTGACCAAATATTTGCCACCCAAAAAATTTGCAGCAGAAGTGATGGCCTGCATTTCGGCATGAGCCGTAACGTCATTTAAAAGCTCCGTTAAATTATGAGATCTTGCTATAATTCTATTATCAATAACAACTACGGCACCAACTGGTATCTCACCTTTTTCAAAGGCAATCTCAGCTTCTTGCATAGCTTTGGCCATAAAATAGTTGTCATCTAAGGACTCTAACAAAACAGGTACAATTTAATTTTTTATAATCTTTTCTGAACTAGTAAAGGTCTCCCCCTTTATTTCTAGAAGATATAA
>JABDIQ010000004.1 GCA_013003655.1 Winogradskyella sp.
TTTAACCCATTTAATCCTAATGAAACATTTATTAGTTCGTTTAAAGACGGTTTGTTAGAATTTAACGAGTTTGAACCTACTATTTTATATGATCAAAACAATAGTGGATTAGAATCCTTGGTGTTACCTAATAATCCAGATTTTGTAGGTATAAGAATTTCTGCTTCAGAGTTTGATGCTAATGGTTTGTTATGGTTAATGAATAGTCGTGTTGACAGAGCCTTAAAATCCTATAATCCAAGTACAGGAAGTTGGCAAGGTTATAGTTTCTCAGATCTTATAGAAAACCCCTTGAGTGATGAAGTAGGGTTTTTTGATATGGAAATAGACCGCAATGGCACAAAATGGATAGGATCTTATTCAAATGGCCTTATTGCATACAATGAAAATATTCCAAATGAACCATTAAGGAATATGAATGCAGCAGATCAAAACATTCAACCCTTTACAAGATTTACAGCATTGGCTATAGATGATAGAAACCAACTTTGGATTGGTACTACCTTTGGATTAAGGGTATTGTTTAATACCACTGGTTTTTATAGCGACCCTACACCAAGTCTTAGCCAAATTATTATTCTAGAAGATGGTATACCCAAAGAGCTTTTAGAAGGACAAATAATAACAGACATCAAAGTAGATGGATCTAACAATAAGTGGATCGGTACTGTAGATTCAGGCATATTTTATTTTTCATCAGATGGGCAAAATACTATTTATCACTTTACTACAGAAAGTTCTCCGTTGCCATCAAATACCATAAATGATATTTCTATAGATAGTAATAATGGTATTGTTTACATAGCCACAACTAGAGGGTTATTAGCTTTTAATGCAGGAGGTTCTGAACCTCAAGAATCCCTTGAAGAGGCTTTTGTATATCCTAACCCTGTGAGACCAGAGTACGACCTTTTAGGCTCTAATAATCTCAACGATATTAACAAAGGCATTAAAGTGAGTGGCTTAACAGAAAATGTAAATATTAAGATCACTGATGTTGAAGGCAATTTGGTGGCCGAAGCACAATCTAGAATTAATTTTAGATCGTCTTCTAACAATTATAATTTCGCCATTGATGGCGGAACGGCTATATGGAACGGTAAGAATATGGTAAATCAAGTCGTAGCTTCAGGCGTTTATTTAATACTGATATCAGACATAGATTCTTTTGAAACAAAGGTTCTTAAGGTAATGATAGTAAGATAGGTACAAAGCATGTTGTCTAAAAATAAATGTATTGTTCTTTCAAAATTAAAATATCGAGACAACGACTTAATTATAAGATGTTATTCACTACAACGAGGCACCATTAGCTATCTTGTGAGAGGAGCCGTAAAATCTAAAAAGTCGGCCTCAAAGATGATTTACTTTCAATTGTTGTCTCAAATTGAGACTGAAGACAATTTCAAGCCAAGCAAATCACTACAGTATTTCAATGAGGTTAAGTTAAGTTATCTCTACAAGTCGCTCCATACAAATGTTTTTAAAAGTGCTATCGCGATATTTTTAGCAGAAATTCTAAATTCCATATTAATTGAAGAAGAATCAAATGAAGAATTATTTGTGTTTATTGAAACAGCTTTGCAATATCTAGATACAACAGATCACTACAGTAATTTTCATTTGTTATTCTTAATTAAACTAACCAGGTTTTTAGGCATTCAGCCTCAACAGTTATCAACCGCACCATCTCATTTCGATTTGCAAACCGGAACGTTTGAAAACAAAGCTCATGGCCTATACTGTATTGAAGGAAAAAATTTAGACTTACTAATTACCATGTTAGGTACAAATTTTGATGCACTTCATTCAATAAAGATAACAGCAAACCAACGGCAAGAGTTTTTAGGTATCATTTTGCAATATTTTGAGTTACATTTGGGAGGTTTTAAAAAACCGCAGTCGCTCCAAATTTTTAATGATGTCTTCCATTAAGTTATAAGAACGATTTAATAATCATAAATGTAGTAGTTGAGTGAAAGGATTATTACCAAAATCAAGTTTAATTATCCAGCATGAGTGCAAAGGCATCAAGGTTGCTTGTGTTCTTTTTATATTAACCTTATCTACGGCTAATGCACAAACTATAAAAGTATTAGAAGTAGGAAGTAATGAGCCAATTTCAGGAGTATTAATATCTAATAAAAACAAATCTAAAACTGTAATTACAAATTTCAATGGTGAAGCCGTTTTAGATAAATTTGAAGACAACGAAGTCATTTTCTTCGAAAATTTAATCTACAACAGTGCTCAATCAACCAAAGCGGTGTTACAAAGCTCCAATAATCAAATATTTTTAACGCTTAGTATAGAAGGGCTTAATGAAGTAGTAATTTCCGTTTCTAAGTTTGAGCAAAGTAAGCGCGATATTCCACAAACCGTTGTAAGTATAGATCAAGAAGAAATTGCATTCACAAATCCACAAACAAGCGCAGATCTCTTAAATGCCACAGGAAATATTTTTTTACAAAAGAGTCAACTCGGTGGTGGTAGTCCTATAATTAGAGGATTTTCAACCAACAGGCTCCTTATATCCGTTGATGGTGTGCGAATGAACAACGCCATTTTTAGAGGAGGGAATATTCAAAACGTTATTTCTATCGACCCTTTTACTATTAAAAATACCGAAGTTACTCTAGGCGCCGGATCTGTCGTTTACGGCAGTGACGCTATAGGAGGCGTGATGAATTTCTATACGTCAAAACCACAATTGTCTTATAAAGATAGTTTGTTTTTTAAGGGAAATGCGCTACTTAGATATTCGTCTGCCAACGAAGAAAGTACATCTCATGTAGACCTCAATTTTGGGTTTAAAAAATGGGCGTTTCTAAGTAGTTTTAGTTTTACCGATTATGATGACCTTAGAATGGGAAGGCATGGGCCCGAAGCGTATTTAAGAGATGAATTTGTAGTGCGACAGAGTGGAACGGACCTTGTAGTTTCAAATCCTAATCCCTTAATTCAAAGACCCACAGCTTACAATCAAATTAATTTAATGCAAAAGGCAAGATATGAAGCTTCAGATAAGCTGTTTTTTGATTTTGGGGTACACTATTCCACAACTTCAGATTATGCGCGCTACGATCGGCTTATACTATATGAGAACAACCAATTAAAATACGCAGAATGGAATTATGGTCCGCAAAAATGGTTTATGGGAAATGCACAAATCACCAGATTGAGCAGTAAATCTAATTTGTATGATAAATTGCAAGTCACTTTAGCGTACCAAAACTTTAAAGAGAGCAGAAATAGTAGAGTTTTTCAATCTGAAATAAGACAACAACGTGAAGAAAGTGTTGACGCTTTATCCTTTAATCTAGACCTAGAAAAACAATTAATGCCTAAGCTTAATTTATTTTATGGTGTGGAATATATCTATAATAAAGTGCATTCTTTTGGTTTAGAAGAGAATATAACTAATGAGAGCTCAATTACTACGGTATCTAGATATCCAAACGGATCTAGTTGGCAATCAGCGGCCGCCTATGGTAGTTTTAAGTACAAGCCAAATTCTAAATTTGTTTTCCAAACAGGATTACGCTATAATTATGTTAGGACCAATGCAAGTTTCGAAGAAAATAATGAGTTTTTAAATTTGCCATTTGAGGATGCCAAACTAAACTCTGGAGCTTTGACTGGAACTGCAGGTTTCAGTTGGAATCCTAATGAAACAATTCAATGGAAGCTTAATGCTTCAACAGCTTTTAGAGCACCTAATATTGACGATATTGGTAAAGTGTTTGATTCTGAACCAGGTTCGGTCGTTGTGCCAAATAACGACTTAAAACCAGAGTATGCCTATGGCGGCGAATTAGGCTTAAAATTGAATTTTGAGAATAAGGTTATAATAGATTTAGCAACGTATTACACATTTTTAGATAATGCACTTATACGCAGAGAATTTACCTTAAACGGTGAATCTCAAATTACGTACGATGGTGAAGTAAGTGATGTTCAAGCCATACAAAACGCTTCTAAAGCATGGATTTATGGATTTGAAGCCGGACTTGAAGTAAAATTTACAGCCGCTTTAACCCTTAGATCACAATACAACGTGGTAGGAGGCACTGAAGATGATAATGGTATTGAAGTACCAGTAAGACATGTAGCGCCAAATTTTGGTAACACTAGACTTCTTTGGAACAGAAATAGACTTAAACTCGATGCATTTGTCATCTATAACAACGCCTTATCATTGAATCAACTTGCACCTTCGGAGATTGCAAAATCTTACTTGTACGCTACAGATGCGAATGGTAACCCTTTTTCGCCATCTTGGTATACTTTAAATTTCCGTACGCAGTATCAAATCAATAATGAGTTTGAGATTACTGCGGCTTTAGAAAATATTACGGACCAACGTTATAGACCATATTCTTCTGGTATTGCAGCCGCTGGGCGTAACTTGATCCTTGCAGTAAAATATTCGTTATAAAAAAAGCCTCATGTATCATGAAGCTTTTTTAATTTTGGTATGACTTATTTTTAAAGCTGTTTAATAGCCTTTTTAGTCAGTATTTGTCCGTTAGAGAGATGTACTTTTGCAAAATAAGCAGTTTTACTTATAGCTGATAAATCGTAGATCTCTGTTGAATTATCGCCTTTAAATTGATATACAGTTCGTCCTAATAGATCTAATATTTCAACCTTGGTAATGGTTAAATTATTAGTGATAGAAAATTTTACTGCGCCAGTGTTTAATTCGGTAATGTTTAAAACTGCTGAGGTAATCGTAAGATCATCTGTGCTTAGTGCAGATTCATTGAACACAATTTCAAAGCGATCATTAAACTCACCAGTAGTTGATGTAAAATTATAATCAGACTGTTTTAAATCATGATACGTATTCAATAAATTATCCTTAAGCAAAACCGCATTAGAAGCTATAAATGAACCTTGATACTCTGCTAAGGACAACGTATAAATGGTTGACACATCAATTGAAGTGTAAAACCCTAATTCTATGACTTCATTATCATTAATGCTGTTAGGATCCCTACCTTGAATTGCAAACTTCTTATCATTATTATCAATACGAGAATAGATGATAGAATTCGCTCCAGATGAAAGGTTTCTTGGTGCATCATAGTAAAAGCCGTCAAAAGTATCCGTTGCTCCATCTACGTAACTCACTAGTATTTGATTAAAAACACCATTATCTGAAGTAAGATTAACTCTAATTTTTTCAGTAGTGTCTTCTATTGATCCTCTAAAGAATTGCGCATTATTTCCTGTAACACGCATACTATTATTAAATACTACATTTCCTGTATTAGACGGTAGTGCATCACTAAAAGACACAAAGAATCCTTGTCCAGAAGGGATATACCTGTTTGGCACTACGCCTTCACCACCTGCCGTTTCACCCGCTCCGTTAATTAGAGCATAATCAGACTGTGTAAAGTTTAGTTGCTCATTGCCATTTTCGGTCTCAGATGGTTCCGTTTTTTGAGACCATAAATAAATAGCGCCATCTAATAGGCCGTTAGAAATCACATTTTCATTGATAAATAAATCTACATCTACTGCTGAAGGATAAGGATTACCAATAAAATTCCAATTTATATCAGCAATTTGTGCATCATTTCTATAAATAGGAACCGTAATAACACCATTATTAAAAGGGCCCTCAAATACATAGTCAAACTGGTATGGTGGCGATGACATTGGTGGTCCAATGAATAAAGCCTCAGC
>JABDIQ010000014.1 GCA_013003655.1 Winogradskyella sp.
TATACCAATCAGGTTGCAGCATCACAGCCTATTATAGACAACTTTGATGGACTCATGGCACGAGTTAACGCCTTAGGTGAACTGCCTTGGCTACCGTCCTTTTTTATTTTCTTACTGTTTTTAGCAATTGAAACCTCGCCAATATTTGCGAAACTTATTTCTCCAAAAGGCGAATATGATTTTAGATTAGAAGACCAGGAGTCTACAGTAAAAACATGGACCTCTCAAAAAGTTAATGAGCGCAAATTGTTATTGAAAACAGATAACGATTTAAACAACAAGGTCTATAACGATATAAAAGAAGAAGAAGATCTTTACAACTATAAACGCAAAAAAGCAAAAGAACTAATGCAGCTTCAAGCCGACGCATTTTTTAGAAATCAAAAAAGCGGACTTTAACTTTTAGTTATTACATTTAAGGTTGAACACAAAAACTTCAATCTTATGAAACATTTTTTTGCCATTGCTATACTCCTATTATTTACCAGTTGTATTCATGTAAAAACTACTGTAGATTCAGATTCATCACTGAATACAAATGACCATAGCCTTGATGAAGCCGGTATAAGACTTGTTATGGAACAACAAGAACTAGCATGGAACAAACATGACCTTGAAGGATTTATGGCTGGTTACTGGAAGAGTGATTCACTAAAATTTTATGGAAGTAATGGCCTAACGCTTGGCTGGGAAAACACACTTAATAATTATAAAAAGAATTATCCAACGCAGGCAGAAAGTGGTACACTAAGATTTGTTATCAATGATATTTCGCCAGTTGAAGGAAAGAACTATTGGGTCATGGGAGAATACCATTTAGAACGCCAAATTGGAGACGCCAATGGCGTGTTTATTATCATCTTTAAAAAGATTAAAGGTGAATGGAAAATTATTGCAGATATGAGCTGCTAATATTAAGCTGCTGAATTTTCGGATTTAAAATGCTCATAAAGATCTTTACAACCCAACCCAATAATTGATAATTTCTTTTGCTTTGTAATAGACTCGTTATGAAGTTTGGCAAGTGCCATCACTCCTGTTCTATCAATACTTTCAAGACTTTCAATGTTTAAAGTAATGGCGTCGTTACGTTCAAAAATACCAGCAAAATGCTTGATAAAAGTTTTGAGATTAGATTTGTCTAAAGCACCTTTTAGGGTGTAGTAACTGTTGTAATGGGATATTTCTAATGTCATGACATAAGATTTGGTTAATGATATAGTTGGAGCTAATAATCAACGGTTAAAGATGCCTATTTTTTAACGAAATCATCTTAATTATCGACTAAACGAATAAAATTCTAGGTCTATTATATCAATGTGTATTTATTATCGATGAACAACGCTTTATTAGAACGTTCTATCTGGGTGATAAGCTCTTATAACCAGAGAAGGCTTTTTATGAGTGATGATTTCAGAAACTATTGTGCCTGATGCCGTAGCCATACTCCAGCCCATCATAGCATGACCTGTTGCTATGGTAAGGTTTGTACATTTTGCAGATCTTCCGATGTAAGGTAATCCGTCTGGTGACACTGGTCTTAAGCCGCAAGCAGCAGCTTCTTTTTCTTTAGTGGTTACATTTATTTCAGGATAATATGATGCAACTGCATTAGCAATTGCATTAACACGTACTTTATTAATGTTATGATTTATCCCAGCTATTTCCATAGTACCAGAGAATCTTGTAAATCCGTGCATTGGAGTTACGGCCACCTTTCGTTCTGCGAGTATTGCAGGAATTGAAATCCCTGTTGACTGAGTAGTATTTATTCTATAACCCTTGCCAGCTTCGAGTAAGATACGGATGTTTAATTTTTTACTTAATAGATTACTCCAGGAGCCTGCTGCCAAAACAAATTCGTCAGCTTTTAGTGTCTGTCGATGCGTAACAACTGCGGTAATTTTATTGGTACCGACTATGACATCTTCAACTTTTTCGTTACTAAAAATGGTCACCCCTTTTTTAATTAAAAGGGCTTTCATTTCACGCATAAACTCATGTGGTGTTGAATGTGAATCGCATTTATAGTATATGGCTCCTACGGCATCAATAGATACATTTGGTT
>JABDIQ010000046.1 GCA_013003655.1 Winogradskyella sp.
TAATTATGGGTTAAAAAGCGCATTAATTTTATCAATAGTGAAATAAGAAATGCCTTGTAGTTGCCTTTATAAATCAGTATTCTTTTCGTAAATTTGTGTTTCCACAATAAATAATAATTCAACAGACGATGTCCAAAATAGCTAATTTAGAAATAGACGGAAAAAAGTATGAATTTCCACTCGTAGTAGGTACTGAAAATGAGATAGCTGTAGATATAAGTTCACTTAGGTCTTCTACAAAAGGGATTATAACTATTGATCCTGGTTATAAAAATACGGGATCGTGCGAAAGTGCAATTACGTTTCTGGATGGCGAAAAAGGCATTTTGCGTTATAGAGGGTACTCAATAGAAGAATTAGCAGAAAAAGCTGATTTCTTAGAAGTAGCATATTTATTAATTTTTGGTGAGTTACCAAACCAGGAAGAATTAGAGAAGTTTCATGCAGATATTAAATCGCATTCTGTTGTTGATGATGATGTAAAAAAGATATTAGATGCTTTTCCTAAGTCTGCACATCCTATGGGTGTTTTGTCATCGCTAACAAGTGCATTAACAGCATTTAATCCTTCCTCTGTAGACGTAAATTCAGAGGAGCAAATGTATAACGCTATAGTACGTATTTTAGGAAAATTTCCAGTACTTGTAGCATGGACAATGCGCAAAAAACATGGTTTACCCTTAGAATATGGCGACGACAGTTTAGGATATGTTGAGAACGTATTAAAAATGATGTTCAAAAGTCCTAATAAAGAATACGAACAGAATCCTATTTTAATAGATGCTTTAGATAAATTATTGATATTGCATGCAGATCATGAGCAAAATTGTTCTACTTCTACGGTAAGAATTACAGGTTCTTCTCATGCAGGTCTATTTGTATCCCTTTCTGCTGGTATTTCTGCGCTTTGGGGGCCATTGCATGGTGGTGCTAATCAAGCCGTATTGGAAATGTTAGAGGCTATTAAAGAAGATGGTGGTGATACCAAAAAGTATATGGCTAAGGCAAAAGACAAGAATGATCCGTTTAGATTAATGGGTTTTGGTCATAGAGTTTATAAGAACTTTGACCCAAGAGCTAAAATCATTAAAAAGGCCGCGGACGAAGTATTAGGCGATTTAGGTGTTGAAGATCCTATTTTAGACATTGCAAAAGGATTAGAAAAAGAAGCTCTGGAGGATAAATATTTTGTTGATAGAAAATTATATCCGAACGTGGATTTTTATTCGGGAATTATTTATAGAGCTATGGGAATTCCTACCGATATGTTTACTGTAATGTTTGCTCTAGGTCGTTTACCCGGTTGGATAGCACAATGGCGCGAAATGCGTTTGAGAAAAGAACCCATAGGAAGACCTAGACAACTTTATGTAGGTGAAACCCAAAGATCATTTAAATCTATAAATAAAAGATAGAACTTAATTTTATTATATTAAAACTTCATAGTGAGCTATGAAGTTTTTTTGTGCATATATTTTTATGAAACTAAACATACAGAATGAAACCTCTCGTCTAAGAGAAGTGATCTTAGGAATAGCTAAGGATAATGGTCCTGTACCATTATTGGAGGATGCTTATGATCCAAAAAGTAGAGAGCACATTCTTAATGGAACATATCCAAAAGAGGAGGATATGGTTGCAGAGCTTGAAGCTTTTAATGCCGTTTTAAAAAAATACGATGTAAAAGTACATAGACCAAAAGTACTTAACAATTACAATCAAATATTCGCCAGAGATATATCTTTTGTTATTGAGGATAAATTAATTATCGCTAATATTCTACCTGATAGAAAACGAGAAATTGAAGCCACTGAACACGTCTGGAACCAAGTTGAAAAGGCTAAAAGAATTACTTTACCAGAAAATTGCCATGTAGAAGGTGGTGATGTTATACCATGGAATGATTATATTTTTATTGGCACCTATTCAGGTTCAGACTACGCCGATTATATCACGGCAAGAACCAATATTGATGCTGTAATAGCCATTCAAGAATTGTTTCCAGAAAAAATAGTAAAGTCTTTTGAGCTAAGAAAATCAAATACTAATCCAAAAGAAAATGCTTTGCATTTAGATTGTTGTTTTCAGCCAATCGGTAAGACTAAGGCAATCATTCACAAAAACGGATTTTTAGTAGAAAAAGAATATCAGTGGTTGGTTGACTTTTTTGGAAAGGAAAATATTTTTGAGGTTAGTAAGGATGAAATGTATGATATGAACTGTAATGTATTTTCTATTTCTGAAAATGTTATAGTTTCAGAACAAAATTTCACTAGACTTAATAAATGGCTAAAATCAGATGGTTTTACTGTTGAAGAAATTCCTTATGCAGAAATTGCAAAGCAAGAAGGCCTTTTACGATGCTCCACGATGCCACTTATACGCGACTGAAATTTTAAGAGCGGTATAAAAAATAGTTCTTAACAAGACCAATATAAACTTCCTTGGCCTCATCTTGAGAGACATTTTCTACTTGAAATAATGCATTTGTTTTAAAAGCATTAATGATAGGTTTTTTACTACTAGGTCTGCTATAATCATTAGTTGCTTTTTTATAATAAGCATATAATCTCAACAGAAAGTCAGCAGGGAACGGCTCTGTATGACTGTTAATCTGTTTTACAGCAGCTTTAAATTCTATATCTAGTTCTTCCGATGTCATTTTGCAAAGGCAATAACCGTTTCGCCACCTTTTACCTTTTGGTTTAAGGTTACATTAATTTTAGAATTTAAAGGTAAAAATAAATCAACTCTTGAGCCAAATTTTATAAATCCAGAATCAGCACCCTGATTAACCGTAGTGTTTGGTTTTGCGTAGTTAACAATGCGTCTTGCCATAGCACCAGCAATTTGCCTATACATAATTTTTCCAAAATAATCATTTTCTATAACAACTGTAGTCCGCTCATTATCTTCACTTGCCTTAGGGTGCCATGCTACTAAATATTTGCCAGGATGATATTTACTGTAACCAACGTTGCCAGTAATAGGATATCTTGTAACATGAACGTTTACAGGAGACATAAAAATAGACACCTGTATTCGTTTATCATTAAAAACTTCTTTTTCAAACACCTCTTCAATAACAACTACTTTGCCGTCAACAGGTGCAATGGCATGATTCTCATCAGGATGAGTAAATCTTCTTGGATTTCTGAAGAACTGAAGAATCAAAATAAATGCAATAAGCACCAAGACCATCAATAAGGTTCTTAGCCATTCGGTAAAAATATAGGCATCAATTAAAAATATTAGCCCTACAACAAATACCAGGGAAACAAATATTATTCTATGTCCTTCTTTATGAAACATAATTAAAAAGTCTAATAAATAAATATATAAAAGGTGCGGCAAATATAATACTATCCAATCTATCTAAAAGACCACCATGTCCAGGCATAATTATACCGCTATCCTTCACTTCAGCCTGTCTTTTAAATTTAGATTCTATGAGGTCACCTAAGGTGCCAAATACACTCACTATAATTGCTAAAATTAACCAACTATTAAAGGTAAGTTCATGGGTGTAAACTGATATAAAGAAACTTGCTATACAGGAAAAAAAGAGGCCTCCTAAAAATCCTTCAACGGTTTTTTTTGGAGAAATCCGTGGAAACAACTTTTGTTTACCAAAATTCTTACCTACTAAGTACGCAAAACTGTCATTCACCCATATAAGTATAAAACAGCCGAGTAGTAGTAAAGGAGAGAACTCATCATCGAAATTAGAGATAAGGACAAGAAATAAAAAACCGCTAGACAAATAAAACGTAGTTAGCAAATATCGTTTTGAACTAAACAGCGGAATCACTTTCTCTGAAAAGAGATCTTTCATTAAAAGTAAATTAACGAAGATGGTAATGACTAATAATATTTGAATGGCTTCATTACTACCTGTTTTTATATCTGAAAATATTGACCAATAACTGATGCCACCATACAATAAGATATAAATTACGAATGAAATTCGATTACGTAGATTTATGAGTTTATTAAATTCTATAAGGCAAATAATTCCAAACAAAAAAAGCAATACTACAGATGCTTCTTGCCAAAAAATAGTGCCAATTAGTAGTATTATATAAAGCGCACCAGATATAGCCCTTGTGGTGATTTCTTTCATCTATAAATCTTCAAGTAGTAGCAAGTAGAGATTTTTTAAACTACTGCCATAAGACATAAAATCTTTGTTATCGTCTACTGATTTAAAATGTTTAATAGTAGTAATATTCGTTGGAATTTTAAATTGACTTTTGGCCTTAATACCTTTGAGGCCCTCACCAATAGTTTCAACAAATTGACTGGTGGTTGCATAGATAACAAAATTATCTGGCAGTTCTCGTAATTTTTTCTCTGCAATTTGATTTGAGGAGATTAAAATTGAGCCATCGTCGGCAATTAAATATTCACAAGTTGATAAAAAAAACGAACTTTCTGATGGCCTTTTTGTAGTGCTAAACTTAAATTTTTTAAATAGTTCTTTAAGTCTATCATCGATAAGAAAAACATCTTGGTTTTCCCAATTGTTTTCTTTTAAAATTTGAGAAAAACTTTCGTTGATCTCGGCCATATCCTCACAATACAAAAACTTTCCACCATTGGCCTTAAAGTTTATCGTAAACCTTTCATCAACGGGTAGCTTAATATCTGGCATGTACTTGCCACGCTCCTGATTAGGTATGTTTTCTTCAATACGATCTGATTTCTTACCGAAGAGCCTACGAAATAAATTCATTGAATAGAAGCTATTGGTGCTATAATTGCTGTAATACTCAAATATAAAAAAACTTAAATAAAGTAAGCCTTTATTTAAGTTTAATATAAGTTGAGACAAATTCTACTCTTCTTCTTCAGCCAATAAAAGATCTTTTTCAAAAGGTCTTTTGCCAAATATTTTCTCAAGATTATCTTTAAAGATCACCTCTTTTTCTAGTAACACCTCAGCCAATTCTGTTAGCTTATCCTTGTTGTCTTCCAAGATTTTGATGGCACGTTGATATTGTTCTTCTATAATTGCAGATATCTCTTTGTCAATGACTTCAGCAGTTTGCTCGCTATAAGGCTTGGTAAAACCATATTCGTTTTGTCCAGATGAGTCATAGTAGGTTAAATTACCAACTTTATCACTTAATCCGTAAATGGTAACCATCGCTCTTGCTTGTTTGGTTACTTTTTCTAGGTCACTTAGTGCACCTGTTGAAATCTTGTCAAAAATTACCTTTTCGGCCGCTCTTCCACCCATTGCAGCACACATTTCATCTAACATTTGTTCTGGTCTTACAATAAGACGTTCTTCCGGTAGATACCAAGCTGCTCCCAATGATCTTCCTCTTGGAACTATAGTCACTTTTACTAATGGTGCTGCATGCTCTAGCATCCAACTTACAGTGGCATGACCTGCTTCATGAAATGCTACAGCTCTTTTTTCCTCAGGAGTTATGATTTTATTTTTCTTTTCTAGTCCACCTATAATTCTATCAACCGCGTCTAAGAAGTCCTGTTTATTAACTGCTTTCTTTCCTTTTCTAGCAGCGATCAATGCTGCTTCATTACAAACATTTGCAATATCTGCTCCTGAGAATCCAGGTGTTTGCCTCGCTAAGAAATTAACATCTAATTTTTCATCTTTCTTAAGAGGTCTGATATGTACTTCAAATATTTCTTTACGCTCTCTTACATCTGGTAAATCAACGTATATTTGTCGATCAAAACGTCCGGCGCGCATTAATGCGCTATCTAATACATCAGCTCGGTTAGTGGCAGCCAATACGATAACGTTAGTATTAGTTCCAAAACCATCCATTTCAGTTAGAAGTTGGTTAAGTGTGTTTTCTCGTTCATCATTAGAGCCAGAGAAGTTGTTTTTACCACGTGCTCTACCAATAGCATCAATTTCATCAATAAAGATTATTGACGGTGACTTTTCTTTAGCTTGTTTAAATAGATCTCTAACTCTAGAGGCACCAACACCAACGAACATTTCAACAAAATCTGATCCTGACAGTGAGAAAAACGGTACTTTAGCCTCACCCGCAACCGCTTTGGCTAATAACGTTTTACCAGTTCCAGGAGGGCCAACTAGTAATGCTCCTTTAGGAATTTTACCACCTAGAGATGTATATTTTTCTGGGTATTTGAGGAAATCTACAATTTCTTGAACTTCTTCTTTAGCACCTTCTAATCCTGCCACATCTTTAAATGAAGTTTTTGTGTCGGACTTCTCATCAAATAACTTGGCTTTTGATTTACCAATATTAAAGATCTGGCCACCTGCACCGCCACCACCACCAGCAGACATTCGACGCATAATAAATATCCATACACCAATTATCAGAATAAACGGCAGTAGTGTTAGTAAAAAGTCACCCCAAACATTTTGCTCTGTTTCAAAAGTAAGTTGTGTGCTTAAATTATTGTCTTCTTTCGTATTCTGAAAGTTATTTTCAAAGTTTTGTAAATCACCAATCTCAAACCTGTAATTTGGGGGAGGTGTAACAGACGGAAATAAGCTATTTGGTTTAGACTTTTTGTGCTGTTCAAGCTGTTGAGCTTCTTTGGTTAAATAAACTCTGGCCTCTCGTTTGTTTACAATCTCAACTTTTTCTACATTACCTTGTTCTAAATAATCAAAAAATTGAGATGGTGTTGTAACATTACCATTTTGTCCACCAAAACTACCTGAAAATAGCTGGATTGAAATGAATGCCGCTATAATGATTCCGTATATCCAGTAAGGATTTACTTTAGGTTTTTTATTAGGTGTATTTTCGTTTGCCATTAATTTTTTCTTTAGTAACTGGTTTCAATAACTGTGGTTTTTGCATCGCCCCATAAGCTTTCAATATCATAATAAGCTCTTATATGTTTTTGAAAAACATGAACCACTACATTAACATAGTCCATGAGCACCCACTCGGCATTTTCTGTGCCTTCAATATGCCAAGGTTTATCATGTATAGTTTTGCTAACCTTTTTTTGAATGGAATTTACAATTGCATTTACTTGCGTGTTAGAAGTACCCTCGCAGATAATAAAATAGTCGCAAACTGTATTTTCTATTTCTCTTAAATCTAAAATTGTAATCTCTTTACCCTTAACATCTTCTATACCGTTGAGTATTGTAGATATTAAGAGGTCTGCATTACTATTTCCTTTCGTCATTAAATTAATTTAAATTTGTGCAAAGTTATTACTTTTTTAGTTCTTGAATACCCTAATTCTCTTAAGAAATCCATAAAAAAAGTACGTTGTTACATGTATATAATCAAACTTGATGCCATTAACTCTACAAATTCTTACTTAAGAGAAATGTGTGCTGCTAATGTACCTAAGGATTTTACCGTTGTAGTTACTAAAGATCAAACCGAAGGAAGAGGGCAGATGGGTACTGTTTGGCATTCAGAGAAATCAAAAAACCTTATGTTTAGTGTGTTTAAGGATGTTTCTTTTTTAAATGTCAATCGTCAGTTTTATATCAGTATGGCTGTTTCTATGGGCGTGTATACCGCCTTAAAAAAAATGCTTATTCCAAATTTATCAATTAAGTGGCCAAACGACATTTTGTCAGATAATAAGAAGGTGGCTGGAATTTTAATTGAAAATATTATAAAATCTAACAGGCTAACAGGTACGATAGTAGGTGTGGGCATTAACGTTAATCAGTTAAATTTTGAAAATCTCCCTGATGCTACATCATTAAAATTATTAACTGGACAAACTCTTAATTTAGATGAATTATTGGTTAATGTACTAAATAGTCTTCAAGTTTCCTTTCATCAGCTTGAGCATGGAGAATTAAAAGATCTAAAAGCGAGATATGAAAGTTTACTTTTTGGTAAGGAGCGTTTGTTACGTTTTGTTGTTAATGATGATACCGAAATTTTAGGTACAGTAAAAGGCATCTCTGGTAGCGGAAAACTAAAAGTAGAACACGATGGAAAAGTCATTAGCTATGATCTCAAGGAGATTGCCGTTAAGCACTCATAGCTTCTGGCAAGTTTGTAACTAAGGTTTCTATGAATTTTGTAATGGGCCCTTTAATCATCATAGCCATCATAGGATTAAAATCACCTTCAAATTGAAGTTGAACTTCACTTTTATTTGTTTCTATCTCGTGTATATGTCCTATAAGTGAAAAATCAATTTTACCTCCTGCAGCACCTAATACAATCTTGTAAGGATTGGTAGATTGAGATTTTTTTTCTAAAACAATTTCGGGCATGCCCTTAAGTGCAAATAAAAATTTGTCGTCGCCTAAAACTTCAAATTTACTGATATTGTCTGGCATTAATTTTTCAAAATTCTTTACGTCATTTAAAAAGATAAATGCCTCTTCGGCTGATTTGTTGAGTGTAACTTTTGGAGATTCTAGATTCATACTAATTTTTTCTATTTAGACCATTCACTTGGGTTAGCATTCCATTGTGTTAAAACGGTAAGTTCTTTTTCTGTTATATATTTTGT
>JABDIQ010000052.1 GCA_013003655.1 Winogradskyella sp.
ATTGCCAATATTACAAACAGCGTAATGTAGGCGATGTAGGCCATTGGGTCTACCAAGCCTGCCTCAGCACCACTCTTAATAGCATCATCTCCTACCGATATAATTCGGACTAGGAAAACAACACCAAGTAATCCTAAGATTCCGGCTGCTATTTTTACTATTTTATTTAAATTCATAATGTGGTTTATTTTTTGTGTCTTACTAATAAGTCCATTAATGTAATTGATGCATCTTCCATATCATTTACTATACTATCAATTTTAGCAATGATGTAGTTGTAAAAAATTTGAAGAATAATTGCAACAATAAGACCAAATACTGTTGTTAATAAGGCTACTTTAATACCACCTGCAACTAAAGAAGGTTGCATATCACCAGCTGCTTCAATTTTATCGAAGGCCTGGATCATACCAATTACTGTACCCATGAATCCTAACATTGGTGCTAATGCAATGAAAAGCGATATCCATGATACGTTCTTTTCTAACTGCCCCATTTGAACACCACCGTAAGCTACAACAGCTTTTTCAGCAGCATCTAAACCTTCGTCTGTACGATCTAATCCTTGATAGAATATAGACGCTACAGGTCCTTTTGTGTTTCTGCATACTTCTTTTGCAGCTTCAACACCACCAGAGTTAAGCGCTTCTTCAACACTCTGAGTTAATTTCTTAGTGTTTGTTGTAGAAAGGTTTAAAAAGATAATTCTCTCGATAGCAATCGCTAATCCAAGAATTAAACATAACAATACAATGCCCATAAAGCCTGGACCCCCTTCAATAAAACGCTTTTTTAATTCTTGATGAAAACCCAATTCTTCAGCCGGAGCTGCATCATCTTGAGTCATAGTTGCAACAGTGGTTGCAGTGGTTACTGTTGTATTTGCGTTAGCATTAACAGTTCCGATTGCCATTAAACAAGTAACGGCTAGGATAGAAAATAATCTTTTCATTGTTCTGAATCTTAAGTTTATTAGTTAAAGTGTTAAAGATAAAAAAAAATGTAACTATCACAGAAAATATCAGCAGAGAGGAAGGGATTCGAACCCTCGATACGCTTTTGGCGTATACACACTTTCCAGGCGTGCGCCTTCGACCACTCGGCCACCTCTCTGTATAATCTAATAATTACAGTGGGCCAAATAACAAAAAAAACTTTAAACGCTAAAATATAAGGCGTTAATTTTAGGACATCTCACCACGAATTGGTGTTTCAAAAATCTGTTTGAATTCCTTCGGATTTACGTCTTCACCTAGTAGATACATAAGTTTGGTTATGGCTGCTTCTGTGGTCATATCCTTGCCTGATATAACGCCAATGCTTTTGAGCTGCTCACTAGTTTCATACTGTCCCATACTCACTGATCCTCCTGCGCATTGCGTAACATTAATAATATGCATGCCACTTTTAATAGCATGGGTCAATAATGAAATAAACCAAGGTTCTGTGGTTGCATTGCCTGAACCATAACTCTCTAAAACCAGTCCTTTAATTTTTTTTGTATTGAGAATAGATTGAAGAACATTTTCTGAAATACCAGGAAATAATTTTAAAATAGCAACATCTGTATTCATTTGGTCTCTTACAATTAAAGGCTTGTTGTTAGCAGGCAGCAAAAAGTCATGATTAACTTTCAGATGCACGCCAGATTCTGCCAATACGGGATAATTCATACTCGCGAATGCTTCAAAATGTTCGGCATTGATTTTTGTTGTTCGGTTGCCTCTGTACAATTTGTATTCAAAATAAAGACCTACTTCTTTTATAAGTGGCACACCATTCTTTTTTAATGATGCCATTTGAATGGAGGTAATTAAATTTTCTTTAGCATCGGTTCTAAGATCTCCAATGGGTAATTGAGAACCTGTAAAAATTACTGGCTTGGATAAATTCTCTAACATAAAGCTTAATGCAGATGCCGAATAGCTCATGGTGTCACTGCCATGTAAAATCACAAATCCATCATAATCTTCATAATGTGTCTTTATTTTATTAGCCATATCTGCCCAGTAACTCGTATTCATGTTAGAGGAATCAATTGGCGTTTTGAATGCAATTGTATTTATGTTGCAATCTAATAATCTCAATTCTGGAATGCGTTCCATGAGGTATTTAAAGTCAAACGCTTTTAATACACCAGTGTCTGAGTCTTTCATCATACCAATGGTCCCTCCTGTATAAATCAATAATATATTTGCTTTGCTCATGCCTAAATACCGAATACGGTTTTTGAATTTTCAGTGGTTACTTTAGCGATTTCTTCAATACTTAAATTATAAAGTTCAGAGAGTTTTTCCAAAACTTTAATGATGTATGCGCTTTCATTTCGTTTTCCTCTATATGGTTTTGGTGCCAAGTATGGCGAATCGGTTTCTAAAACAATATGTTTAAGGTCTATTTGATTTATAAATTGATCTATTTTGCCATTTTTAAAAGTGATCACGCCTCCAATGCCTAACTTCATATTATAAGAAATTGCTCTATGCGCTTGCTCTAAGGAGCCTGTAAAACAGTGAAAGATTCCAAACAGATTATCATCTTGCTCGTCTTCTAGAATTTCAAAGATCTCATCAAACGACTCGCGCGAGTGTATGACTATAGGTAGTTTATATTGTTTTGCTAAATTTATTTGATGTCTAAAGGCATCTTGTTGTATAGGTAAGGTCGTTTTATCCCAATACAGATCTATACCAATTTCTCCTACAGCGTAATAGGTGTTAGACGCAAGCATTTGCTCTACATGCTTCAATTCTTCTTTATAATTTTCTTTAACATGGGTAGGGTGTAATCCCATCATTAAATGCATATGCTCAGGAAAATCTGCTTTTAATTGATGCATCCGTGTTGTGTAGGTTGAATCTATAGCAGGAATGAAAAATCGTTTTACACCACTATCAATGGCGCGCTGAATCATTTGCGTTCTGTCATCATCAAAAGCTTCACTATACAAATGGGTATGCGTATCTGTTATTATCATGCTACAAAAGTAAATGTTTATACCTTTATATTTGTATAAATAGAAAGGATGGACGACTTAAAAGATTTTCTTGATAAGAAAGGCTATACACGCATTAAATTAAAATTTACGAAAACCAATCATTTTGAAATAAAGGCGACTATAAATGGTATCAAAGGCACATTTATTCTAGATACTGGCGCTTCAAATAGTTGCGTTGGTTTTGAGGCCATAGAGCAGTTTAAGTTGAATGTTGAAGATTCTGATATCAAAGCCGTTGGCGCGGGAGCCTCAGATATGCTTACTATGATCTCAGAAGAAAATGAATTAAAAATCGGTCGTTGGAAAAAGTCTAAAGTGCCTTTTATTCTATTTAATTTGATTCATGTTAATAACGGATTGATAGAACACCAAGCAGAACCTGTTGATGGCATTATAGGAGCAGATATTCTTAAAAAGTCTAAAGCCATTATAGATTATGAAAAAAAATATCTGTATTTAAAGCTATAAAATAAGGCCTTTACTAAAAGGCCTTATTGCAATAATTCTAGATTATGATTAAAGCTCTAAAGCGTTTTTAACATCATTATCCATTAAATGTTCTATTGGATTTTCGAGAGCTTCTTTTACAGCTACAAGAAACCCTACCGATTCTTTACCGTCAATGATCCTATGATCGTAAGACAGTGCAACATACATTATTGGTCTTATTTCTACTTTTCCATCAACCGCAACTGGTCTTTCTACAATATTGTGCATTCCAAGAATGCCACTTTGCGGCGGATTAATTATCGGTGTTGACAACATACTTCCAAAAACACCACCATTAGAAATGGTAAACGTTCCTCCGGTCATTTCATCAACGGTAATCTGCCCATCTCTAGCTCTAAGCGCTAAACGTTTTACTTCAGATTCAACACCTCTAAAACTAAGGTTTTCTGCATTTCTTATGACTGGCACCATGAGTCCTTTTGGTCCAGAAACCGCAATACTTATGTCTTTAAAATCATAAGTAATCATTTCTTTTCCATCTATCATTGAGTTAACCGCAGGATACATTTCTAAAGCCCTAACAACTGCTCTTGTAAAGAAGCTCATAAACCCTAAACTTACACCATGTTTTTCTTTAAACTCTTCCTTGTATTTCGATCTTAGTTCAAAAATTGGAGACATATCTACTTCGTTAAACGTTGTAAGCATTGCTGTTGTATTCTTAGCTTCTACTAAGCGCTCCGCCACCTTACGTCTTAACATGGACATTTTACTTCTTGATGACCCTCTATTACCTCCTGTGGGTGTGCCCATAGATGGCGTGGCCTCAACAGCATCTTGTTTGGTGATTCGTCCGTCTTTACCTGTTCCTTTAACATCTTTAGCATCAATTCCTCTTTCACTAAGTATTTTCTTAGCTGCTGGACTTGCCGTACCACTTGCATAAGTGTCTTGGGTTGGCGCTGATGTTTTAGCATCAGTGCTTTTAGCCTCTTTTTGTTCTTTTGCTAATTTCGTTTCTACTTTATCGTCACCGCCTCCTTCATCGCCACCTTGGTAAGTCGTTGTTGCTCCTGCTTCGGGTTTTGCACTAGTATCTATGAGACATACCACTGCACCAACTTCTACAGCGTCTCCTACCTCAGCTTTTAAGGTTATTGTTCCGCTGGCTTCTGCAGGTAACTCTAGAGTTGCCTTATCACTATCTACTTCTGCAATGGCTTGATCTTTTTCTACATAATCACCATCTTCTACTAACCATTCTGCAATTTCTACTTCGGTGATCGATTCGCCTGGCGAAGGCACTTTCATTTCTAAAATCATGCTGTTCTATTGTTAATTGAACTATTGTTGTTTAAACTAATGTCTTTGGTTATTCTTTGTTTTATCGAATACAAAATCGATGACTTGTTGATGTCTCATCTTAGACCTCATGGAACTACCAGCTGCTGGTGCACTATATGGTCTTCTTGTGGCAGCCCTAAACGATTTTGATTCTTCTAAATGCATCATCATGTGCGAATAGGCTCCCATATTACGTGGTTCTTCCTGTGCCCAAACTATATCATCTGTATGCTTATATTTTTTAAGAATAGCTCTAATCTCTTTAACTGGAAGCGGGAATAATTGTTCTATTCTTACCAAGGCTACGTCTGCTCTATTGAGATTCTCTCGCTCTTCTAACAAATCGTAATAGAATTTTCCAGTAACAAAAACCAATGTTTTTACATCCTTTGGTTTTATTGTATCATCATCAATGAGCATTTGAAAGCATCCATTAGCAAACTCATCTACTGTTGAAATTACTTTTGGATGACGAAGTAAACTCTTTGGTGTAAAAACAATAAGTGGCTTTCTGTAATTGGCCTTCATTTGTCTTCTAAGTAAATGGTACATGTTTGCGGGTGTTGTACAATCTGCAATAAACATGTTATCCTTAGCACAAAGCTGTAAATAGCGCTCCATACGTGCAGATGAATGTTCTGCACCTTGACCTTCATAACCATGTGGCAAGAGTAAAACCAAACCATTTTGAGTCTTCCATTTATCTTCTCCTGATGAAATGTATTGGTCTATTACAATTTGAGCGCCATTACTAAAATCTCCAAATTGTGCTTCCCATATGGTTAATGTATTTGGACTTGCCATGGCATAACCATAATCAAATCCTACGACGCCATACTCGGACAATAAGGAGTTATAGATATTAAATTCTCCTTGATCTTTACTTATAGTATTGAGCAAAATTATTTCTTCTTCGCTGTCTTCAACTTTAACTACAGCATGCCTATGTGAAAAGGTTCCGCGTTCTACATCTTGCCCAGAAATACGCACGTTATACCCTTCTAACAAAAGTGTTCCGTATGCTAAATGCTCGGCCATTGACCAATCTAGTCTGTCTTCATCAAACATCGCTTGTCTAGATTCTATGAGCCGTTGTATTTTTCTAATAAATTTTTTCTCAGCAGGCAATAAGGAAATAACTTGAGTGATTTTCTTAAGTTTATCCTTAGACACTTTGGTGTCTACCTCTTCCATCATTACACCTTCAGTAACTCGTGTAAAACCTTTCCATTCTTCCTGCATAAATGCAGTGATTTCTGTTTTATCTTGTTTTCTAGAATCCTCTAGTTTTTCTTCTAACTTTTCTTTGTAAGACGCTTCTATATGCTTCACATAACCATCATCAATAACGCCTTCACTTATTAGCCTTGCAGCATAAATGTCTCTTGGGTTTTTGTGTTTGGCAATAGCTTTATATAAAAGTGGTTGTGTAAATTTTGGTTCGTCACCTTCGTTATGACCGTATTTTCTATAGCCTAATAAATCTATAAACACATCGCGCTTAAACTTCATCCTAAAATCTAAAGCAAACAAAGCGGCATGTACTACGGCTTCTGCATCGTCTGAATTGACATGTAGTACCGGAGACAAAGTAACTTTACCAACATCGGTGCAGTAGGTACTAGATCTTCCATCGAGATAATTAGTGGTAAAGCCAATTTGGTTATTTACAACAATATGAATGGTTCCATTAGTTTTGTATCCATCTAACTTGGCCATTTGTACAATTTCATAAACCAAACCTTGACCTGCAATGGCAGCGTCTCCATGAACAACTATAGACAACACCTGTGTTGGGTCCTCTATTTCAGGTTTGTCCTGTTTAGCTCTTGTAATTCCTTGCACAACAGCACCGACCGTTTCTAAGTGAGACGGATTAGGTGCAATATTTAAATTTATTTTTTTGTTATTGTAAGTTTCGCGATTACTCGTCCAACCAAGATGATATTTTACATCACCATCAAACACTTCTTCTTGATAGTCCTTACCATCAAATTCGCTAAATATGTCTTTAGCAGATTTACCAAAAATATTTGTGAGGGTACTTAATCTACCACGATGGGCCATACCCATTACAAATTCTTTTACACCTTGATCTGCAGCTTTTTCAATAATAGCGTCAACGGCAGGTATTAACGATTCATTTCCTTCTAGTGAAAAACGCTTTTGACCTACGTATTTTGTGTGTAAAAAAGACTCAAAGCCAACAGCTTGATTTAGCTTCTTTAGAATGTACTTTTTCTCATCAGCAGTAAAATTACTGTGATTATCGTTGACGTTTAATTTTTTTTGAATCCACTGAATCTCTTCTGGCTCACGGATATACATGTATTCAACACCAATAGAATCGCAGTAAATACGTTCTAAGTGATTAATGATATTTTCTAAAGTCTCTTTACCAATCCCTATAATCTCTCCTGCAGAAAATGAGGTTTGTAAGTCGTCTTTGGTGAGTCCAAAATTTGCAATGTCTAGTGTTGGTTCATACCTACGTCTAGCACGAACAGGGTTTGTTTTGGTAAATAAATGACCTCTTGTACGGTAGCCATCTATTAACTTAATCACATTGAATTCTTTCTGTAAATGTTCAGGAATTTGGGTACTAACACCTTCTACAATTTCACCATCTAATCCATAACTCTCAGCGCCGAAATCATAACCTTGAAAAAAGGCTCTCCAGCTAGGTTCTACAGAATCAGGATTTTTTAGGTATTGGTCGTACAAATCAGCAAAATACGATGTATGTGCTGCGTTTAGAAAGGAAAATTTATCCATTACTTTTT